>NZ_JAIXMK010000150.1:0-13515 GCF_020328095.1 Streptomyces sichuanensis | reverse complement strand
CTGGCCGAGGCGGCCGGGGCGCAGTCGGCGCGGGCACGGCAGGCCGCCGCGTCGGCGCACCGGCACGCGCGGGAGGCCACGCGTGCCGCGGGTGCTGCCGAATCCCTGGCGCGGGAGGCCGCGAGCGCGGCCTACGCGGCGCGGGACGCGGCCAACTCGGCTGCCGAGCACGCCGAGAAGGCGGCGGACGAGGCCGAACGGGCCGCGAAGTACGCCGGTGACGCGATGAAGGCGGCGAGCGAGTCCACCGCTCACGCCGAGGCCGCCAAGAAGGCGGCCGACGCCGCGTCCGCCGCCGTCGACAAGGCCCGCGACGTGCACAAGCTGGCGGGCAAGGTCGAGGCCGAGGAGCTGAAGGCCCGTACGGCGGCCGCGATCGAGGAGGCCAGGGACCTCAAGGCCGACGACGAGGACCGCAAGGCCGTCTCCGCCCGTGCCGTGAAGGACGCGAAGGACCTCGACGACCAGGCCGCGCGCCTCGCCGCCGAGGCAGCGAAGCCGGGCGCGGACACCAAGGACGTCGCCGCCAAGGGCCGCAAGGTGGCCCTCGCGGCCATGAAGGTCCGTGGCCCGTGGAGCCGTTCGGCTGCCGAGGCCGCTCTCGCCGGGACGGACGACGAGGTCCGGGCGTACGTGCAGGCGGGCTGGAACGAGGCCGCCCAGCTGGACGAGCGGGCCCGCGTCGAGGCGCTGGCCGACCAGGCCGACTCGGAGCCGGTGCGCAAGGCCGCGGAGGAGGCCCTCAAGGGCGACGCCGCCAAGGTCGCTGAATTCCTGCGCACGGGTCAGCACCAGGCGGCGGCGAACGACTACCGCATCCGCGTGGTCCAGATCGCCAACGGCAGTGACCGTCAGATCCAGCAGGCGGCCCAGGCCGCGCTGAAGGACGGCTCGACCGACAAGCTCCGCGCGTTCCTCAACGAGGGGCAGTACGCCGCCCGGGAGTCCGACGAGCGTGTACGGGCCGTGCAGCTGTTCACCAGCGGCGGCGCCGAGACCAAGGCCGCGGCCCAGGTGGCCCTGGAGGGGCCGGCCGCGCTGCTGCACGGCTTCGTCCAGGCGGGGCAGTACAAGGCGGCCCGCAAGGACCAGCTGACGGCCACGCACGTGGCCGAGGTGCAGCGCATCATCGCCGAGGCCGCCGGTGTCGCGGCGACCGCACAGCAGGACGCCGCCGAGGCCGCCCGCGTCGCGGCCGTCGCCCGCAAGGCGGCGAGCGAGGCGGACACCTACGCCAAGCAGGCGAAGGAGTCGGCCGACAAGGCCAAGGACTACGCGAACCAGGCCAGGACGTCGGCCCAGCAGGCCGAGACGTCGGCGGCCGAGGCCGCCAAGTCGGCGAAGACCGCCCGCGAGGCCGCCGCGTCGGCCCGCCGGGACGCCCGGGACGCCGACGACTCCGCCCGCCGCGCCGGGGCCTCGGCCCAGTGGGCGCGGTCGTCCGCCGACGAGGCGTACTCCGCCTCCAGCGCGGCGCGTGCCTCGGCCGTTGCGGCGGGCAAGGACGCCACGGCCGCCGGCACGGCGGCGAAGGAAGCCTTCGCCGTCGCGGTCGCCAAGCAGCGCGCGGAGGACGAGCAGCGCCGCCGCGACGAGGAGGCCCGCAGGCAGCGGATCGAGCAGGCCAAGAAGGAGCAGGCCCGCCGGGAGGCCGAGGAGAAGAAGAAGGCCGGCAGGTGGGGCTGGCTCCGCGAGGGCGGCCACTTCCTGCTCGACGTCGCGGGTGCCGTGCCCGGCCTGGGCACGGTGACCAACGGCATCAACTGCGCCTGGTACGGGGCGGAAGGCGATTACGTCAACGCCGGCATGTCCTGCCTCGCCGCCATCCCCATCGCGGGTGAGGGGGCGACCGCGGCCAAGCTCGCCAAGTGGGGCGAGAAGGGCGTCAGTTACGTCAAGGGCAGCAAGCTCGGCAAGGCGTGCAAGAGGCCGGGGCTGAAGCGCGGCGTCGCGCGCCGGGCGTCGTTCGCGATGTTCGGCTGGGACGACGACGTCTGCAACGTTCCGCTGAACCTGATCCACAACGAGAAGAGCTTCAGCAAGAGCTCGTTGGATTACTGGGGCAAGAAGGACACGGACGAGATCGTGCACTCCCTGCGGCCGGGCGCCGATGAGGCGCTGCGGGTGCACCCGAACGGGGACGTGGCGAACGGGAACACGCGGCTCAAGGTGCTGCAGGACCGCGGCTACGATATCCATTCCCTGCCGCGTGAACGTCATGGCGGAAGAATCATGAGCGACGAGGATTTCTGGGACATACCCCAATGAGCGTTCAGGATGAAGTCCGGTCGGCCCTCGAATCGCCTCTCCGTGAGACGTTCCTGCAGGCCCTCGGGAGCCGGCTCGGGTTCTCCGCCCGGCTGATCTTCACGGAGGGCAGCCCGGAGGGCCTGGAGCAGGCGCGGGCCTGCAACGAGATGATGATCGTCATCTGGGCCCAGTTCTCGGGCTCCGGGGAGGTCCCGGGGGAGGGGTACCCGAACGACGTGTTCCTCCCGGTCCTCCGCGAGAAGGCCGATGCCGGCGGTGCCCGGCACCACCTGCGCGACGCCGTCGAGGGAGCCCTGCACTTCCTCGGCCACCTGCAGGCCCCCGAGGCGTAGCCGGACAGCCGGACACCTCGATGCGCAGCCCCACCGGGATCCTTCCCGGTGGGGCTGCGTGCGTCAGCAGGGCCTCTGGCGGGGCGTCGGCCGGGGCCGTTACGGTCATAACGCGACCGGACCCGGCTGACCTCAATCGAAGAGGACACGACCCTGTCGAAAACGGGCAAATCACACAAATTCTTTTTAAAGAAGCTCTAATAGGACGGTGACCTTTCTTCACCGCCGCACCGTCCTGCGCGTCGTCGCGGGCGGCGCCCTGGCCGGGGCCGCCGGGGCCGCCGCCGCGGGCTGCGACGGGGAGCGGCCGGCCAGGGGTGTCCGGCCGTCGCGGCCGCAGCGCACACCGTCGCCGACGGGCTCGCCCCGTGGTGCGGGCGTACCGCCGGGGCCACCGTTGCTGCTGCCGGGACTGCCCCCGGGGTTGCCGGCCCAGATCGACCACGGCCCGCGCCGGGGCCGGGCGGTGGCGCTCACCTTCCACGGCCGCGGCGACGCGAAGTCGGCCACCGCCGCGCTGGCGGAAGCGGAACGGGCCGGGGCCCGGGTCACGGTGCTCGCCGTGGGCGACTGGCTCGACGCCGAGCCGCGGATGGCGCGCCGCGTGCTCGACGGCGGGCACGAACTGGGCAACCACACCATGCGGCACCTGAGCATCTGTTCGATGCCGGAGAAGGCCGCCTACGCCGAGATCACCGAGTGCGCCGACCGGCTGCGCAGGCTCACGGGCGGCATCGGCCGCTGGTTCCGGCCCTCCCGCGCGCAGCGGGCGACCGATCTGGTGGTGCGGCTGGCGCGCAAGGCGGGGTACCCGCACGTCCTGTCGTACGACGTGGACTCCCTCGACTTCACCGACCCGGGGGCCGAGGCGGTCCGGCGTGCCGTGCTGAACGCGGTGCGGCCCGGGTCGGTGGTGAGTCTGCACTTCGGGCACGCCGGCACGGTGGCCGCGTTGCCCGCGATCCTCGACGGCCTGCACCGCCGCGGCCTGCGCGCGGTGACGACAACGGAGCTGCTGACCCGATGACCCAGTCCTCGCATCACCGCCCCCGTCCGCGTACTCCCTTCCGCTCGCGTGGCGTGCGTTCGGCCGCTGCGCTGTTCGCGGCCGTGTGTGCCCTGCTGGCCGCTTCCGGCTGCGGCAGCGGGAAGGACGAGGAGGCGGGCGCGCGGCAGCCGCCGCAACAGGGCTCGCACAGTCAGGGTGCGGCGCGGGGTGCCGTCCCGCAGGGGCTGCCGGGGATGCCGCCGCTGCTGGATCCGAACGACCTGTACGCCGCCGACCGGCCCAACGCGCTGTCGCCGGTGGTGAAGGACTTCCCCTCGCGGGTGTACGTCCCCAACACGGAGTCGGACACGGTCAGCGTCATCGACCCGCAGACGTACAAGGTCATCGAGACGATCCCGGTGGGCAGCCAGCCGCAGCACGTCGTCCCGTCCTGGGACCTGAAGACGCTGTGGGTCAACAACGACCGCGGCCACACGCTCACCCCCATCGACCCGGCCACCGGCAAGGCGGGCAAGACGGTGGACGTGCACGACCCGTACAACCTCTACTTCACCCCGGACGGCAAGTACGCGGTGGTGATGGCGTCGATGGACCGGGAGCTGGTCTTCCGGGACGCCCACACGATGAAACGGGTCAAGACCGAGCACGTGAACTGTCTGGGCGTCAATCACGCCGACTTCTCGCCGGACGGGCGGTACTTCATCGTCAGCTGCGAGTTCTCCGGAGAGCTGCTGAAGGTCGACACGGCGCAGATGAAGGTGATCGGCCAGCAGAAGCTGCCGTTCGACGGGGCGATGCCGCAGGACGTGAAGATCGCCTCGGACGGCAGGACCTGGTACGTGGCCGACATGATCGCCGACGGGGTGTGGGTGCTCGACGGGGACAAGTTCGGTGAGCCGTGGCTGATGCCCACCGGCAAGGGCGCGCACGGCCTGTACGTGAGCCGCGATTCGAAGTCGATGTACATCTCCAACCGGGGCGAGGGCTCGATCTCGGTGCTGGACCTGCCCAGCCGCAAGCTGGTGAAGAAGTGGGAGCTGCCGGACGGCGGGAGCCCGGACATGGGCGGGGTGTCGGCGGACGGCAAGGTGCTGTGGCTGTCGGGGCGTTACAACAGCGAGGTGTATGCGATCGACACCGAGGACGGGCACCAGATCGCCCGGATCAAGGTGGGCGACGGGCCGCACGGCCTGGCGGTCTATCCGCAGCCGGGACGGTACTCGCTGGGCCACACCGGCATCTTCCGGTGAGGCCCGGCGAGGGGACGGGCCCGCTCAGGCGTCGTAGACGTCGACCCGGGCGGGCTTGACGTCCTGGACCGCGGCGCTGAGGGCGTTGGCGCGGCTGCCGAAGCGGTCGGTGTCGACGCCGTGCTCGGCCAGGACGCGCAGCGTGGCCTCGTGCACGACGCGCAGCACGGGCGTGGCGGCGCGCAGGGCGTCGTCGGCCATGAAGCGGTGGCGCCAGGGCTTGTCGGCCCAGGCGTGCCGCAGGCCGAAGGGCTCGGGCAGGACGAGCTTGCCGCCCCAGTACTCCAGGAGCGGCGGGTACCAGGTGAGGGGGGCGCGGGCGGCGAGCCGTACGACTTCCCTCGGCTCGACGACGGGAAGGGTGCGGGTGTAGGTCTCCCAGAACTTCAGGCCCTTCTTGAAGGTCCGGGTGCGGTTCTTGGGCTTGCCGTTGAAGACGGCGTGCGTGGGGCCGAGGGCGTGGCCGGTGACCTCGATGCGCAGCGTCTTGTGCAGGACGGTGACGTTGATGAGGAGGTTGATGACGAGCTGGCCGTCCCACAGGACGAACTGCACGCCGAGGTAGTGGCGGTCGCCGCTGCCGAAGTGCTGCTTGTCGCAGATCTCCTGGAGCTTGGCGCCCCTTATCTGGTACGCGGCCGTGTCGGTGCCGCCGGGGCGGGAGACGGCGCCGGCGCCCTCGCCGATGGGGGAGACGACCCAGTGCTCGACGTGCGGCGCGGTGAGGCCGCCGGCGTTGATCGGGGTGCGCTCCAGCAGCTTGAGCTGGTCGTGGACGGCCCGGACGATGTCCCAGCTGCGGAAGGGATTGATGTCCTGGCCGGGGGTGCGGGGGACGAGGTCCTCGGCCAGCTGCCAGCTGCCCCAGCGGGTGCCCATGCCGAGTATGCCCTTGGGGCCGGCGTAGAAGACGAGGTTGCTCTGCTGCTCGGCGGAGACCCGGGCCAGGCTCTGGCGCAGCTGCTCGGCGGCGCTCTCGCCGGGAGTCTGGGGGACGGTCTCGGGGATCTTGGCGCTGACGGCATTGCCGTCGAGCAGGCCGGTCCAGCGGTCGCGGAGGTCCTTCGCGGTGCGCTCGCAGATGCTGCGGGCGAGGAAGCCGCCGATGAGCGGGGCGACGACCATGGCGCGGAGGTAGAGGCCGAGGAAGCCGTTGAGCGGGGCCTTGACCATGAAGACCACGACGATGAGGGCGAGCAGCCCCAGCAGGGCGGAGCCGAGTGCTCCGACGCGTTTGTTCTGGGCGCCGGCGAGGCTGCGGCGGAGCTGGAAGGCGCCGAGCCACAGCAGGGCGCCGGGCAGGAAGAGCAGTCCGAAGACCGCCATGATCAGGGTGAGCCGGGCGTCGCGCTGCTTGCGGATGCGGGACGCGGCCAGGCAGTGCTCGACGATGACCTGCGGTTCGAGGCCGAAGGACTGGATGAGGGGCTTGCGGCCGCCGCCGAGCATCCGGGTCTGCACGGCGCGGGCGAACGCCTCGCCGAGGTTGGGCTCGAAGAGGGAGATGCGGGGTTTCTTGACCTCGGAGGTGGCCCAGTCGGAGTTGGCCTTGAGCAGTTCGTCGACCGGGCCGTCCCGGTAGGCCGCCGAGGCCAGGGCCAAGGTGGCCGCGGTCTGGCCGGCGCCGCCGGAAACCGGGATCTGTGCGCCCGGGCTGAAGTCGTACCCGTCCCCTGCTGCCACTGCTGCCCCCAATGCCGTACGCGTCCGGTGCGCCGGCCTGCTCCCGACTACCGCCCATGGCGTGCGTCATGGGCCGCGTGCTCAGCGTAATGGGACGGGGGCCGTCTGTCGTGGGAGATCGGAAAGCCGCCCGCTCCTTGTGAGTTGAAGCGGGCGGCTTGCGAACTATGCCCCGTTCTCCGTCTGTTCGCGAATGCGCTCCGCCAGCTGCGGGGGCATCGGCTCGTGCCGTGCGTAGGAACGGCTGAACCGTCCGGTGCCGTGCGACAGCGAGCGCAGGTCCACCGCGTAGCGGCCGATCTCGATCTCCGGCACCTCGGCGCGGACCAGGGTGCGGCCGGCCCCGGACTGCTCGGTGCCCACGACGCGGCCGCGCCGGCCGGACAGGTCGCTCATGACCGGGCCCACGTACTCGTCGGAGACGAGGACCTGGACCTCGGCGACCGGTTCGAGGAGATGGATGCGGCTCTCGGCGGCGGCCTCGCGCAGGGCGAGGGCGCCGGCGGTCTGGAAGGCCGCGTCCGAGGAGTCCACCGAGTGCGCCTTGCCGTCGACGAGGGTCACCCGGACGTCGACCAGCGGATAGCCGGCGGCGACGCCGCGGGCGGCCTGGGCGCGCACGCCCTTCTCCACCGAGGGGATGAACTGGCGGGGGACCGCGCCGCCCACGACCTTGTCGACGAACTCGATACCGGAGCCGCCGGGCAGCGGCTCGACCTCGATCTCGCAGATGGCGTACTGGCCGTGCCCGCCGGACTGCTTGACGTGCCGGCCGCGGCCGGCCGCCCGCGTGCCGAAGGTCTCGCGCAGCGACACCTTGTGCGGCACCACGTCGACCTGGACGCCGTAGCGGGTGCGCAGCCGCTCCAGGGCCACCTCCCGGTGGGCCTCGCCCAGACACCACAGGACCACCTGGTGGGTGTGCTGGTTGTGCTCCAGCCGCATGGTGGGATCCTCGGCGACCAGCCGGGCCAGGCCCTGGGAGAGCTTGTCCTCGTCCGCCTTGCTGTGCGCCTGGATGGCGACGGGCAGCAGCGGGTCGGGCATGAGCCAGGGCTCCATCAGCAGCGGGTCCGAGCGGCCGGAGAGGGTGTCGCCGGTCTCGGCGCGGACGAGCTTGGCGACGCAGGCGATGTCGCCGGCGATGGCCTGGTTCAGCTGCCGCTGGTGCTTGCCGAACGGCGAGGAGAGGGCGCCGACGCGCTCGTCGACGTCGTGGCTCTCGTGGCCGCGGTCCTCCAGGCCGTGGCCGGAGACGTGCACCGTCTCGTCCGGGCGCAGGGTGCCGGAGAAGATGCGGACCAGGGAGATCCGGCCGACGTAGGGGTCGGAGGCGGTCTTGATCACTTCGGCGGCCAGCGGGCCGGCCGGGTCGCAGGCCAGCTCCGGGCGCGGGGCGCCGTCGGGGGTGGTGACGGCGGGGGCCGTGCGCTCGGGCGGGGTCGGGAAACCACCGGTGATCAGTTCGAGCAGCTCGACGGTGCCCAGGCCCTGCTGGGCACCGTCCGTGGCCGGCGCGGCGGCCAGGACGGGGTGGAAGCGGCCGCGGGCCACGGCCTGCTCCAGATCCTCGATCAGGGTCTTGACATCGATTTCCTCACCGCCGAGATAGCGGTCCATGAGGGTCTCGTCCTCGCTCTCGGCGATGATCCCCTCGATGAGCCGGTTGCGGGCCTCCTCGATCAGAGGCAGGTGGTCCGGGCCGGGCGCGGCCTCGGTCCGGGTGCCGGAGGAGTAGTCGAAGACGCGCTGGGTGAGCAGCCCGATGAGGCCGGCCACGGGGCGGTGGCCGTCGGGTCCCTCCGCCCCGTGCAGGGGCAGGTAGAGGGGGAGCACGCCGTCGGGGGAGTCGCCGCCGAAGGCGGTGCGGCAGGTCTCGGTCATCTCCTCGAAGTCCGCGCGGGCGGCCTCCAGGTGCGTCACCACGATCGCGCGGGGCATGCCGACCGCCGCGCACTCCTCCCACAGCATGCGGGTCGGCCCGGCGATGCCCTCGGCGCCCTCGGCGGCCGAGACGACGAAGAGGGCCGCGTCCGCTGCCCGCAGACCGGCCCTCAGCTCGCCGACGAAGTCGGCGTAGCCGGGTGTGTCCAGCAGATTGACCTTGATGCCGGCCCATTCGACGGGCACCAGGGACAGCTGGACCGAGCGTTGCTGTCGGTGTTCGATCTCGTCGTAGTCGGACAGGGCCGCGCCGTCCTCGACCCGGCCCGCCCGGTTGATCGCGCCCGTGGCCAGGGCCAGGGCCTCGACCAGCGTCGTCTTGCCGGAGCCACTGTGGCCGACCAGCACCACGTTGCGGATGTTGCCCGGCCGGTCGGCCGCCACTGCTCTGCCCGCGGCCCCTGGGTGTGTACTCGTCTTCTCGCCCATGTGTCTCGCCTCCCGGTCGACACCTGCGGTCCTTCGAGCTTTCCACCGTGGTCACGCTGCGTCCATACGTCGCACACGCGCGCGCAACCGCCCGCCCCCCGAGTGAGCCCGCCGCGGCGCCTGCCGCGCGCACGTGACCTGCGCCATGGGCCGGGGGAGCGACGTCTGCGCAGCGGGCCCCGGCGGCCTGGCTACGATGGGCCAGCCGGTGGCCCTTCCGCCATCCGGCCCGCCACGACCCTCCGGGAAGGCCATGCTGAACAAGTACGCGCGTGCGTTCTTCACGCGTGTTCTCACGCCGTTCGCCGCCCTGCTCATCCGCCTGGGCGTCAGCCCCGACGCGGTGACCCTCATCGGGACCGGTGGTGTGGTGGCGGGAGCACTGGTCTTCTACCCCCAGGGAGAGTTCTTCTGGGGCACCATCACCATCACCCTCTTCGTCTTCTCCGACCTCGTCGACGGCAACATGGCCCGCCAGCTCGGCCGCTCCAGCCGCTGGGGCGCCTTCCTGGACTCGACGCTGGACCGGGTCGCGGATTCGGCCATCTTCGGCGGGCTCGCGCTGTGGTACGCGGGCGGCGGCTCCGACAACCTGCTGTGCGGCGTGGCGATCTTCTGCCTCGCCAGCGGCCAGGTCGTGTCGTACACCAAGGCGCGCGGCGAGAGCATCGGCCTGCCGGTGAACGTCAACGGCCTGGTCGAGCGGGCCGAGCGACTGGTGATCTCCCTGGTGGCCTGCGGCCTCTCCGGACTGCACAAGTTCGGCGTGCCGCACATCGACGTCCTGCTGCCGATCGCCCTGTGGATCGTGGCCGTGGGCAGCCTCGTCACCCTGATCCAGCGGATGGTCACCGTGCGCCGGGAATCCGCCGAGGCCGACGCCGCGCTGGCCGCCGGCGGGAGCGACGCCGCGTGAGGGAGCGGCTGACGGACGCGCTGTACGGGCTCGGCTGGGGCACGGTCAAGCGGCTCCCCGAGCCCGTGGCCACGAGGCTGGGCCGGGGCATCGCCGACGCCGCCTGGAAGCGACGCGGCAAGGGGGTGCTGCGTCTGGAGGCCAATCTCGCCCGGGTCGTGCCCGATGCCTCCCCGGCCCGGCTGGCCGAGCTCTCCCGGGCGGGCATGCGCTCCTACATGCGCTACTGGATGGAATCCTTCCGGCTGCCCGTCTGGAGCCGGGACCGTATCCGCACCGGCTTCGCCCCCGAGGGCCTGCACCACCTGCAGGAGGCCCTGGCGAGCGGGCGCGGCGTGGTGATCGCCCTGCCCCACATGGGCAACTACGACCTGGCCGGCGCCTGGGTCACCGCCCGGCTCGGGGTGCCCTTCACCACCGTCGCCGAGCGCCTCAAGCCGGAGACGCTCTACGACCGCTTCGTGGCCTACCGCGAGGGCCTGGGCATGGAGGTCCTGCCGCACGCCGGCGGCAGCGCCTTCGGCACGCTCGCCCGCCGCCTGCGCTCGGGCGGGCTGGTCTGCCTGGTGGCCGACCGCGACCTGTCCTCGTCGGGCATGGAGGTCTCCTTCTTCGGCGAGGCGGCCAAGATGCCCGCCGGGCCCGCCATGCTCGCCGTGCAGACCGGTGCCGTCCTGCTGCCGGTCACCCTCTGGTACGACCGCTCGCCGGTGATGCGCGGCCGGATACACGCCCCCGTCGAGGTGCCGGAGGGCGGGACCCGGGCGGAGAAGGCCGCGGCCATGACCCAGCAGGTGGCCGACGCCTTCGCCGCGGGCATCGCCGAGCACCCGCAGGACTGGCACATGCTGCAGCGGCTGTGGCTCGCCGACCTCGAACCCCGGCCGAGCCGGCCCCGCCCATCCGAGAGCTCCGGAACGGAGAAGCCGTGAGGATCGGGATCGTCTGCCCCTATTCATGGGACGTCCCCGGGGGCGTCCAGTTCCACATCCGGGACCTGGCCGAGCACCTGATCCGGCTGGGTCACGAGGTGTCGGTGCTGGCCCCGGCCGACGACGAGACGCCGCTGCCGCCGTTCGTCGTCTCCGCCGGGCGGGCCGTGCCCGTCCCCTACAACGGCTCGGTCGCGCGCCTGAACTTCGGCTTCCTCTCCGCCGCCCGCGTGCGCCGCTGGCTGCACGAGGGCGACTTCGACGTCATCCACATCCACGAGCCCACCTCCCCCTCGCTGGGTCTGCTGTCCTGCTGGGCCGCCCAGGGCCCCATCGTGGCGACCTTCCACACCTCCAACCCGCGCTCCCGGGCGATGATCGCGGCCTATCCGATCCTCCAGCCCGCCCTGGAGAAGATCAGCGCCCGCATCGCCGTGAGCGAGTACGCCCGCCGCACCCTGGTCGAGCACCTGGGCGGCGACGCGGTCGTCATCCCCAACGGCGTCGACGTCGGCTTCTTCGCCGCCGCCGAGCCCCGGCCCGAGTGGCAGGGCGGCACCATCGGCTTCATCGGCCGCATCGACGAGCCCCGCAAGGGCCTGCCCGTCCTCATGAACGCCCTGCCGAGGATCCTCGCCGAACGCCCCGGCACCCGGCTCCTCGTCGCCGGCCGCGGCGACGAGGAGGAGGCCGTCGCCGGCCTGCCCCCCGAGATGCGCGGCAACGTCGAGTTCCTCGGCATGATCAGCGACGAGGACAAGGCCCGCCTGCTGCGCAGCGTCGACGTCTACGTCGCGCCCAACACCGGCGGCGAGTCCTTCGGCATCATCCTCGTCGAGGCCCTGTCGGCCGGCGCGCCCGTCCTCGCCAGCGACCTGGACGCCTTCACGCAGGTCCTCGACCAGGGCGCGGCCGGTGAGCTGTTCGCCAACGAGGACGCCGACGCCCTCGCCGCCGCGGCCGTCCGGCTCCTGGGCGACGCCGGGCGCCGCGCGGAGCTCAGCGAGCGCGGCAGCCGCCACGTGCGCCGCTTCGACTGGTCCGTGGTCGGCGCAGACATCCTGGCCGTCTACGAAACGGTCACCGCCGGCGCGGCCTCGGTCGCCGCCGACGAGCGCACCGGCCTGCGCGCCCGCTTCGGCCTCGCCCGCGACTGAGCCCTGGACCGACCTCGGCCGACCTCGGCCGACCCCGGACCGACCCCGGCCGATGGTGGTCGAGGCTCGCGCCAGGATCGGCCGGCCCCCCTGCCGACGGTGGTCGGCCCGGGTCAGCCGGCTGCGGTCCGGGCCCCGAACAGGGCTATGCCGTGCTGCGCCCGGAACCGGCGGCTGCGCCGCACCGTGATCACGGCGACCGCCGCAAGCAGCCCGTACGACAGGAACCTGCCCGTCACGGGCACCGCGTCGACGGGCAGCACCAGGGCCGCGACCGTGCTGAGGAAGGCGTCGAGCAACTGGAAGCAGCCCCACAGCACCGTCAGCCCGCGCAGTGCCTCGCGGAACTCCGGCCGGTCGCGCCAGGCGCGCTCGGCCTCGGCCGCCGCGGCCGGCCCCCGCAGTCGGCTGCCGAAGTGGAACGTGAACGGCCGTGAGAGGAACAGCGTGGCCAATATCCACGCCCCCAGCAGCGCCGGGAGCCCCGCGTCCTTCAGCAGCAGCACCCGGGGATTCCCGCTGATCAGCGACGTCACCGCCGAGACGGCGAGCAGCGCGACCACGAACAGGTCGAAGAACTCGGCCCGCCGGCGCACCACCGCGTTGGCCAGCGCATGCGCCGCCGGTATGGCGCCGCTGAACAGCAGCGCCTGCCACTGGGCGACGTCCTGCGCCCGCAGCGCGTAGTAGAGCAGCATCGGCAGGACGATGGTGACGGCCAGAGGCATCAGGAGCGCCCGCGCGGGGCGCGATCCCTGCCCCGCCGCGGTCGCCTGCGGCGCGGGCGGCGTGGTCGTGTCCGTGGTCGTGGTCGCGTCCGTGTGCGTGGGCGCGTCCGAGTGTGGTGCCGAGGTGTCCATGAGGTGCCTCCTGCAGTGCCCGGTCGGGCAGTCCGGCGTCCTGCATCGACACTAGGGACCCGGTGGGTGGAGACGGATCGGAGCCAGGGTCGAATGTGCGGCGGCCCCTCTCCACCTCCTCTCCACCCCTGGGTGGAGCCCGCGGCGCGGAACGGCCCCTCGCCGAGCGGTAACGTGACCCGGCGTGACCACTTTGATCTGGATCGCGGCCGCCCTGGTCGTCATCGGCGTCTACCTGAGCTGGACCGCGGGCCGCCTGGACCGGCTGCACAGCCGCATCGACGCCGCGCGCGCCGCCCTGGACGCCCAGCTGCTGCGGCGGGCCTCGGTCGCCCAGGAGCTCGCCACCGCCGGGGTCCTCGATCCGGCCGCCTCGATCGTGCTCTACCAGGCCGCGCACGCCGCCCGCCAGGCGGAGGAGGAGCACCGCGAGGTCGCCGAGAGCGAGCTGAGCCAGGCGCTGCGGGCGGTCTTCGCCGAGGCCCCGCAGGTCGAGGCGGTGCGGGAGGCGCCGGGCGGTGAGGAGTCGCTGGGGGAGCTCACCCAGGCCGTGCGCCGGGTGCCGATGGCGCGGCGGTTCCACAACGACGCGGTCCGGGCCGCCCGGGCGCTGCGCCGCCACCGCAAGGTGCGCTGGTTCCGCCTCGCCGGTCACGCCCCGTTCCCGATGGCCTTCGAGATGGACGACGAACCGCCCGCGGTCCTCGCCGACCGGACCGGCCACTGACCCCA
>NZ_JAIXMK010000015.1:0-161397 GCF_020328095.1 Streptomyces sichuanensis | reverse complement strand
ACCAGCCGGACCGCGTCCGGCAGCGACCACACCCCGGCCACGTGCGCCGCGCTGATCTCTCCGATCGAATGTCCCAGCAGCATGTCCGGGCGCACACCCCAGGAGTGCATCAGCCGGAACAGCGCGACCTCCACCGCGAACAGGGCGGCCTGGGCGTAGTCGGTGCGGTCGAGCAGGTCCGGTTCGCCTTCGAGCACGGTCCGCAGCGGACTCGCCAGCTCCTGGTCGAACAGCTCGCACACCTCGTCGAACGCCTCGGCGAACACCGGAAAGGAGGCGGCGAGCTGCAGCCCCATGCCGGGCCGCTGCGCGCCCTGGCCGGTGAACAGCATGCACAGCCCGCCGCCGGCCGCAGCGCCCACCGCCACATCGCGGACCAGGCCGGTGTCGAGGTGGCCGCGCAGCGCGGCGGTGAGTTCGGCTCGGTCCCGGCCGGACACTGCCAGCCGGTGGCGGAAGTGGGTGCGGCGGGTGGCCAATGCGTGCGCCAGCCCCTCGGCGGAGGGAGCATCGCCGGACTCGGCGAAGGCCAGCAGCCGGGTCGCCTGGTCGCGCAGCGCGTCCTCGGTCCGGCCCGACACCGTCCACACCAGACCGGCGGACGGCACGCCGGGCTCCGGCGCTTCCGGCTCGACGTGCTGTTCCAGCACGACATGGGCGTTGGTGCCGCTGATCCCGAAGGAGGAGACGGCGGCGCGGCGCGCTCGGCCGGTCTCCGGCCAGGGCATCGCATCGGCGAGCACGCTGACCCCGTCCACTCCCCAGTCCACCTTCGGGGTGGGGCTGTCCACGTGCAGCGTCTTCGGGGCGAGACCGTGCCGCATCGCCATGATCATCTTGATGATGCCGGCCACGCCGGCCGCGGCCTGCGTATGCCCGATGTTGGACTTCAGCGAGCCCAGCAGCAGAGGCCGGCCGGGCGGCCGGTTCCGGCCATAGGTCGCCACCAGCGCGTTGCCCTCCACCGGGTCGCCGAGCGGGGTGCCGGTGCCGTGCGCCTCGACCACGTCGACGTCCTGGGTGGACAGTCCGGCGTCGGCGAGCGCGGTACGGATCACCTCCTGCTGGGCGGTGCCGTTGGGTGCGGAGAGCCCGTTGCTGGTGCCGTCGGAGTTGACCGCCGAGCCGCGCAGCACCGCGAGCACCTGATGGCCGTGCCGCCGCGCGTCGGACAGCCGCTCCAGTACCAGGAGACCCGCCCCCTCGGCCCAGATCGAGCCGTTCGCCCCGGCCGCGAACGCCTTGATCCGGGCGTCCCGGGAGGTGACGCCCTGGCCGCAGAACTCGACGAACGTCTCCGGAGTGCTCAGCACCGTCACACCGCCCGCCAGCGCGATCGGGCACTCGCCGGCCCGCAGGGCCCGCATCGCGAGATGGGTGGCGACCAGGGAGGACGAGCAGGCGGTGTCCACGGTGAGGGCCGGGCCGTGGAAGCCCAAGGCGTAGCTGATCCGGCCCGAGATCACGCTCATGGTGTTGCCGGTGATGCCGTACTGGGAGAACTGGTCGGTGCCTTGCCAGAGCATCTCGTAGTCGTTGCTGGACGCGCCGACGAAAACCCCGGCCCGCTCGCCCGCCAGCGAGTCCGGCAGGATGCCCGCGGACTCCAACGCCTCCCAGGCCAGCTCCAGCACCAGCCGCTGCTGCGGGTCCATCACCAGCGCCTCGCGCGGGGAGATCCCGAAGAACGCGGGGTCGAAATCGCCCGCGCCGCTGAGGAAGCCGCCCTCGCGCACGTAGGACCGCCGTGCCTGCTGGGACTCCGGATCAGCGTCGTACAGCTCCTCGATCGGCCAGTGGCGGTCCGTGGGGAAAGGCGAAATGGCGTCCGTGCCCGCAGCCACCAGGTCCCACAGCTGGGCAGGGGAGGCCACGTCGCCGGGCAGCCGGCACGACATGCCGATCACGGCGATCGGCTCGGCGGACTGCTCGGTCGCGTCACGCAACTGCTCCCGGGTGCGTAACAGATCGGTGGTGACCCTTTTCAGATATTGCCGGAGCGTGCTGACTTCATCGGGCATGAACGACTCCCTGCGACGGTTGGCCGGTCAGAGTTGGAAGGTGATGCGTTCGGTGTCGAGGCCGCGGACGACCACGTGCCTGCGATAGCTCAGTGAGTCCTCGTGCACGTGGAAGTCGCGCAGGCGGCGAGCCAGCTCACCGAACACGATCTCCGCCTCCAGCCGGGCCAGGCTGCTGCCGAGGCAGTAGTGCGCGCCCGCGCCGAAGGCGAGGTTCATCACGGCCGGCTTCCGGTCCGCGATGAACTGACCCGCCCTCGGGTGCACCCGCTCGTCCCGGTTGCCGGACGCGAGGACCAGGGTGACCACCGAGCCTTCGGGGATGTCGAGGCCGTTGATCCGGTCGGACCGCAGCGCGACACGGCCGGTCAGCATGATCGGGCAGTCGTAGCGCAGCGCCTCGCCGACCACGTCGCCGACGATCGCCGGGTCCTGCCGGAGCAGCTGGAACTGCTCCGGGTGGCGCGACATCGCGAGCAGGCCGTTGGTGATCAGGTTCGTGGTGGACTCGTGGGCCGCGGTGAACACGGTCACCACGACGTTCGTCACCTCACGCCGGCTCAGCCCGCGTCCGTTCTCCTGCGTGGAGAGCAGGCTGGAGATGAGGTCCTCGCCGGGGTTGCGGCGGCGCTTGTGGATGAGGTCCGCGAAGTAGCCGTGCAGTTCGGTGGTGGTGCGGATGATGCGGACGAGTTCCTCGCGGTCGAACATCGCGGTGGAGTGGAAGCTGGCCACCAGCGTGGGCAGTTCCGTGGACAGCGCCATGTCGCTGGACCACTCCCGCAGCATCGGGATGTCCTCGCCCGGGATGCCCAGGAGGGTCGCGATGACCCGCAGGGAGAGCACGGCGGCCAGGTCCTGCACGCCGTCGAACTCGCCGTCGGCCAGGCAGTCGCGGAGCAGTTCGTCCACGATCTCGCGGATCCACGGCTCGAAGCGCGCGGTGATCCGTGGCGTGAACGCCTTGCTGACCAGGTTGCGCTGCCGCCCGTGTCCGGGATCGTCCATGAAGAAGATCGAGTTGAGCACCGGCTCGTCGCCGCGGTCGCCGAAGAGTTCCCGCATCCCCGGGGCGTTGAACGTGTCACTGCCCATGGTCGTGTGGCTCTTGAGCACCGCCATGCAGGTGGCGTGGTCGCTCAGCAGCAGGGAACCGTCCGACGTCCACATCGGACCTTGCTCTCGCCACCGCTCGAACAGCGGGTAGGGGTTGGCGAGCACCTCCCGGTCGAGCAGGGCGTGCAGCGGGTTGTCCGGCACGCGGGCCGGTGGGCGGCTTGGCACTGACATGGGCTAGTTCCTCTCCGTGCCACGGCCGGCAGTGCGACCGGTGTCCGGTTTCGCGTCGTCGAGCACGTCGTCGATCAGCGTGAACATCTCGTCGTCCGTGGCGCCGCTCAGGTCGGGCACCGTGGCCCGCTCATCGGCGGTGCCGTCTTCCTGGCTGCGCAGCAGTCGCCGCAGTGTCGTGGTGATCACCTCGGGGACGGGCACGGACGGCGGCCGCCGGTGCAGGGCCGCCTCCAGTTCCCTCAGGCGGTCGAGCACGACCCGTTCGGCCGGGTCTCCCTCGTCGACACCGAGCGCGTCGCCGAGGTACCGGGCCAGCGCGGCGGCGGTGGGATGGTCGTAGACCGCGGAGGCCGCCAGCGGCACTCCGGTGTCCGCGCCGAGCAGGTTGCGCAGCCGGACCCCGGCCAGCGAGTCCAGGCCCAGCTCCTGGAACGGCCGGTGCGCGTCCAGGTCTCCGGCCGGCCGGCCCGAGACGTCGGCGACCCGGGCGGTGACCAGCTCCAGCAGCACCGCCGACCGCCGCTGCGGTGCGGTGGCCGCCAGCCGTTCCCGCAACGCGCTCGCGGGTTCGGGCCCGGTGTCCGCGCCCACGCCCGGCAGTTGGGAGCACAGGCGCCCCGGCCGTGCGGCGGCGAACCGCGGCCAGTCCACGGCACCGGCCACGTACTGCGCCGCACCGCCGGACAGGGCTCGCTCCAGCGCGTCCAGCGCCCGGTCGGCGGGCATCGGCGTGGCGCCGCTGTCCGACCGCGGGCCGACGGGCCAGGACGTGGTCATCCCGGTGTCCAGCCAGGGGCCCCAGGCCAGGCTCGTCGCGGGCAGGCCGCCGGCCTGTCGATGGGCTGCCAGCGCCTCCACGACGGCGTTGGCCGCGGCGTAGTTGCCCTGCCCCGGCGAGCCTGCGGTGCCGGCCAGCGAGGAGCACAGCACGAAGAAGCGCAGCGGATGGCCGGCGGTCAGCTCGTGCAGGAACCGCGCGCCGTCCGCCTTGGCCGCGAACACCCGCGCCAGCCGGTCCTCGGACAGCGCCTCCAGCACCCCGTCGTCAAGCACCCCGGCGGCGTGCACCACGCCGGTGAGCGACCGCCCGGCGAGCAGTCCGGCCAGCGCCTCGCGGTCCGCCACGTCGCAGCCGGCGATCTCGACCTCGGTACCCAGCGCGGTGAGTTCGGCGCGCAGTTCCGTCGCGCCAGGGGTGTCCACGCCCCGGCGGCCGACCAGCAGCAGACGGTCCGCGCCCCGGGCCGCCAGCCGGCGGGCGACGTGCGCGCCGATGCCGCCCAGTCCCCCGGTGATCAGCACGGTGCCGATGGGCTCCGTCGTGGCGGGTTCGGTGCGGGGCACCGGGACCAGTCGCCTGGCGTACAGCCGCCCGTCCCGGATCGCGATCTCGTCCCTGGCAGCCAGCGCGGCGGGCAGCGCGGCCAGGTCCTCCACGGCCGGTCGCAGCGGCAGGTCCACCAGGCCGCCGTGCAGCCGGGGCGCTTCCATGCCCGCGACCCGGACCAGCCCGCACACGGCGGCCTGCTCCGGATGCGGCACGGTGTCCGCCGTGCCGGCCCGCACGGCGCCGCTGGTGAGGGACCACAGGGGCGTGTCCGCGCCTCTGGACAGCAGCGCCCGCAGCAGCGCCAGGGTGGCGGCCAGGCCGGTCGGCACCCGCGGCGTGTCCGAGCCCTCGGCCATCGCCAGGAGGGACACGATCCCGCCGCCCGGCAGGTCGGGCAGCAGCCGGTCCCAGTGCTCGGCGTCCACGGCGTCGCCGCGCACGGTGCGGGTCCCTTCGCCCAGCACGCCCGCCACGTCCTCGGTGAGCCGGTCCCAGTCCGCGCCCGGCGGGGCCACCACCAGCCACGGCCCCGGCGCGTCGGCGACCGGGCCGGGGACGGGCAGCAGCGGCCACTCGACACCGTGCAGCAGAGGGTCGGCGGAGGCCCCCTCGTCGTCGGGCAGCCAGAACCGCTGCCGGGTGAACGCGTAGCCGGGCAGTGGCACCGCCCGCCCGCCCGTGCACCAGGCCGCCCAGTCCACGTCGACCCCCCGGGTGTGTGCGGTCGCCAACGCCGTCAGCAGGCCGTGCACCTCGTCGGCGCCCTGCCGTAGCACCGGCAGGAAACCGTCCCCGCCCAGCGCCTCCTGGCCGAGCGCGCTGAGCGTCGCGCCCGGTCCCAGCTCCAGGTAGGTGCTGGTGCCCGCGGCGTCCAGAGCGCGCAGGCAGTCGTGGAAGCGCACCGGTTCCCGCGCGTGCCGGACCCAGTACTCGGGATCGCAGAGCTCTTCGGTGACCCGTGCGCCGGTCACCGAGGACACGACCGGAATCACCGGTTTCCGGAAGTCCAGTCCGGCCAGCACCTTCCGGAAGGGGTCCAGAACCGGGTCCATGTGGTGGGAGTGGAACGCGTGCCGCACCGGCAGGCGGTGCACGTGGGCCACCCGCTGCGAGATCTCCCGCAGCGCGTCCGCGTCCCCGGCGAGCACCACCGAGGCGGGGCCGTTCACCGCGGCCAGCGCCACCCGGTCCTCGTGGCCGCGCAGCAGTTCCGGCACGTCGGCTTCCGGTACCTGGACCGCCATCATCGCGCCCTCGCCACCGAGTTCGCGCATCAGCCGCCCGCGCGCGGCCACCAGTGCGCAGGCGTCGGCCAGCGAGAACACGCCCGCGGCGTGCGCTGCGGCGATTTCGCCGGCCGAGTGCCCGGCCACCGCGTCCGGCCGCACCCCCATCGTGGTGAGCAGCCGGAACATCGCCACCTGAACCGCGAACACCGCGGCCTGCGCATGGTCGGTGCGTTCACCGGGTCCGTCCCGGAGGATCTCGTCGAGCGGGCGGTCCAGCAGCGGGTCCAGCTCGGCGGCGATCTCCTGGAGGGCTGCCGCGAACACCGGTACCCGGTCGCGGAGCGACGTGGCCATGTCGGCGTACTGCACGCCCTGGCCGGGGAACAGGAACGCGGTCGCGCCGTCGGCCGCCACTCCGGTACTGCCGGTCCCGGCTCGCAGCGCGGCGGTCAGCTCCCCGGTGTTCGTGCCGAGCACGACGGTGCGGGCAGGCAGCCGGGCCCGCGTGGTGGCCAGCGAGTACGCCACGTCCAGCGCGGACGGCGAGCCGTTCCCGTCCTCGTCGGTCAGCTGGCGGAGCAGGGCCTCGGCCTGCGCGGGCAGCGCCTCCGGGGTGGCCGCGGACAGCACCCACGGGATCAGCGGCGGAGCCGCGGCGGTCGCCGGCTCCGTTTCGGGCCCGGGCTCGGGCTCGGGCTCGGGTTCCTCCAGGATCACGTGCGCGTTGGTGCCGCTGAGGCTGAACGAGGACACCGCCGCCCGGCGCGGACGGTCCACGCGCGGCCAGTCGATCGGCTCGTCCAGCAACCGCACCGCGCCGTCGTCCCAGTTCACGTGCGGGCTCGGGGCGTTCAAGTGCAGGGTCGCGGGCAACCGGCCGTGCCGCATGGCCAGCACCATCTTGAGCACACCCGCCAAGCCCGCCGCGGCCTGGGTGTGCCCGAGGTTGGACTTCGCGGACCCGACCAGCAGGGGCTGCGCCCGGTCCTGCCCGTAGGTCGCCAGCAGCGCGGTGGCCTCGATCGGGTCGCCGAGCGGGGTGCCGGTGCCGTGCGCCTCCACCGCGTCCACCTCGCCGGGCGCCAGGCCCGCGACGGCCAGCGCGTCCCGGATCACCCGCTGCTGGGCCGATCCGTTCGGCGCGGTCAGCCCGTTGGACGCGCCGTCGGAGTTGAGTGCCGAGCCGCGCAGCACGGCGAGCACCCGGTGGCCCCGTTCGCGCGCGGTGGAAAGCCGCTCCATCACCACCAGTCCGGCGCCCTCGCTCCACGAGGTGCCCTCCGCGGCCGCGTCGAACGGTCTGCACCGGCCGTCCGGGGCGAGCACCCCCACCTGGGAGAACTCCACGAACAGCGTCGGCGTGGTGAGCACCGTGATGCCACCCGCCAGCGCGACCGTGCACTCACCGGCCCGCAGCGCCTGTGCGGCCTGGTGCATCGCCACCAGCGCGGAGGAACACGCCGTGTCCACCGTGATCGCCGGGCCGTGGAAGCCGAACGTGTAGGCCAGCCGCCCCGACGCGACGCTGCCCGCGTTGCCGATCGAAACGTCGCCGGTCAGGTCCTCGGGCGTCCGGTGCGCGCGGCGCGCATAGTCGTTGCCCATCAGCCCGAGGTAGACACCGGTGCGGGTGCCCCGCAACGCGGTCGGGTCGATCCCGGCGTCCTCCAGCGCGTGCCAGGCCAGTTCCAGCAGGATGCGCTGCTGCGGGTCCATCGAGACCGCCTCGGCCGGGGCGACGCCGAAGAAGCCGTTGTCGAACTCGGCGATCCCGTCCAGGAAGCCGCCGTGCCGCACGTAGCTGCGCCCGCCACGGCCCGGCTCCGGGTGGTAGACCTCGTCCAGGTTCCAGCCGCGATCTGCCGGGAACTCGGTGATCGCGTCCCGCCCGGCGGCCAGCAACTCCCACAGCTCGTCCATGGTGGACACCCCGCCGGGAAAGCGGCAGCTCGCGCCGACCAGCACCACCGGGTCGTCCATGTCGTGCGGGCCGGGCCCGGCGACCGGTGTCCGGCCGCCGGGTTCCGCGCCGGGGAGCTGCCCGGACAGGTACCCGGCCAGGGCCGTGGGGGTGGGGTGGTCGAACACCGCGGTCGCGGGGAGCCGCACCCCGGTCGCGGCGGTGAGCCGGTTGCGCAGCTCCACCCCGGACAGCGAGTCGAAGCCGATGTCGCGGAACGCCCGCGCCGGGTCCACCCGGCGCTCCACGCCGAGCACGGAGCCCACCGTGGCCAGCACGAGATCGAGCACCGACCGCTCGCCACCGGAGACGAGCGCGGGCGCCGCGGCCACGGCGGCCGGCCGGGCCGCGCTCCGCCGGACGCCGAGCAGCCCGGCCCACACCGGAGCCCGCTCCGGGCCTGCCGCACGCACGTTGGCCAGGTCGAAACGGGCGGGCACGGTGCACGCCAGGTCGGTGCCCAGCGCCGCGTCGAACAGCGCGAGCCCGTGGTCGCGGGACATCGGCACGAGCCCGGTGCGCCGCAGCCGGGCCCGGTCGGTGTCGCCCAGCCGCCCGGTCATGCCGGTGTCCTGCGCCCACAGTCCCCACGCCATCGACGCAGCGGGCAGTCCGCGCGAGCGGCGGTGCTGCGCCAGCCCGTCCAGCCACGCGTTGGCGGCCGCGTAGTTCGCCTGCCCCGGCGTGCCGAGGACACCGGCCACGGAGGAGAACAGCACGAACGCGGCCAGGTCGAGGTGTTCGGTCAGTTCGTGCAGGTTGCGCGCACCCTCGACTTTCGGTCGCAGCACCGCGTTCAGCCGTTCGGCGGTGAGGGAGCGCACCGTGCCGTCGTCCAGTACCCCGGCGGCGTGGATCACCGCGGTCAGCGGATGCTGCGCGGGGATCGCCGCCAGCAGCTCGGCGAGGGCGGCCCGGTCGGCGACGTCGCATGCCACGACCTTGATGTCGGCGGTGGCGGTCAGGTCGTCGAGACCGGATTCGAGCGCCGCCGCGCCGCCGCGGCGCCCCGCCAGCACCAGGTGTCGCACCCCGTGCTCGGTGACCAGGTGCCGGGCCAGCTCCCGGCCGAGTACGCCGGTCCCGCCGGTGATCAAGACCGTGCCTCCGGCGAGGACGGGCTGGTCCCCCGTCCGCGTCACCCGAGCCAGCCGTGGCGCGAACGCCTGCCCGCCCCGGACGGCGATCTCCGGCTCACCGGTGCCCAACGCCAGCTCCAGGGCGGAGCCGGCGTCCTCGGGGTCGCCGTAGCGGTCCAGGTCGACCAGCACGAACCGGCCGGGATGTTCGGTGCGTGCCGCGCGGACCAGGCCCCAGACCGCCGCGGCGTCGGGGTCCTGGTCGTCCTCCGGGGCGATCGCGACCGCACCACGGGTCCGCACGATCAGGGGCCCGCCCGTCGCCTTCTCGTCGTCGGTGCCCAAGAACTCGCGGACCCGCGCCAGTGCTTCCTCGGCCCCGGCCACGTCCACGACCGGCGCGTCCACGATCGCCGGGGTGGGCCGCCGCGCAACCGGCACCCAGTCCAGCCGGTGCAGCGCCCGGTCCACGCCCGCCGTCCCCGGCCGCACGGGCCCCACGGGCCGGAGCGCGAGCGCGCTGATCGTGGCCACCGCTTCCCCCGCCGCGTCGGCGAGCGCCACGGCGAACGAGTCGTTGCCCTGCGGAGTCAGCCGCACCCGCAATGCTGTGGCCCCGACCGCATGCAGTGCGACCCCGCTCCAGGAGAACGGCAACCTCACCGACGTGTCCCCCGCATCCAGCAGCAGCGGGTGCAATGCGGCGTCGAGCAGGGCCGGGTGCAGGCCGAACCGCCCGGGGTCGACCGGCAGCTCGACCTCGGCCCAGCGCTCCGCACCGAGCCGCCAGGCCCGCCGCAACCCCTGGAAGGCCGGCCCGTACTCGTAACCTCGCTCGTCGAGCTGTACGTACTCGCCGTCGAGGTCGATCTCCTCGGCACCGGCCGGCGGCCACTCCGTCAGGGTCGCGCCGCCGGACTCCGCGGCCCGGAGCGTCCCCGTCGCGTACCGGGTCCACGGCGCGTCCGGCGCGGACCGGGCGTACATCGCCAGCGTGCCCGGATCCGTCTCGCCGATCGCGATCTGCAACTCGGTCTCGCCCCGCTCCGGCAACACCAGCGGGCTCTCCAGCACCAGCTCGTCCAGCATCGGCAGCCCCGCCCGCTCACCCGCGTGCAGCGCCAGTTCGACGAACGCGGCGCCGGGCAGCAGCACGGTGCCGCGCACCGCGTGCTCGGCCAGCCAGGGGTGCCGGGTGAGAGAGAGCCGACAGGTGGCGACCAGGCCACCGCCGGCGAGCTGGACCACCGAGTCCAGCATCGGATGCCCGGCGACGGGCCCGGAGGCGGCGGTGGGCAACATCCAGTACCGCTGCTGTTGGAACGGGTAGGTCGGCAGGTCCACACTCCGGGCGTCGTCGAACAGCCCGTTCCAGTGCACGTCCACACCGTGCACGGCTGCCTCGGCCACCGCCAGCAGGAAGCGGTCGGCATCACCGTCGTCCCGTTTCAGGGTCTCCAGCACCACGCCGCCCCCGTCGTGGTCCTCCTCGTCGTCACCGAGGATCTGCCGCACGCCGCCGGCGAGCACCGGATGCGGGCTCGCCTCCAGGAACGTGGTGTGCCCGGCGGCGACCAGCCCGCGCACGGTCGCCTCGAACTCGACCGTGGCGCGCAGGTTGCGGTACCAGTAGTCCGCGTCCAGGCCGGTGGTGTCCACCGGACCGCCGGTCACGGTCGAGTGGAAGGGAACCTCGGCCGCCATCGGAGTCACCGGCGCCAGCAGTTCGCGCAGCTCCGCACGCAGCAGTTCGACCTGTGCCGAATGCGAGGCGTAGTCCACCGGCAACAGGCTCGCCCGTATGTCCTCGGCGACCAGTGCGGCGGCGAACTGTTCGACCGCCTGGACGGTGCCCGAGACCACCGTCGAGCGCGGCCCGTTGACCGCGGCCACCGAGAGGTCCTCGCCCCAGCGGGCCATCGACTCTTCGACCGCCGCTCTCGGCAGCCCCACGGACAGCATCCGGCCCGTGCCGGAGAGCGCCCGCAACGCCTGGCTGCGCAGCGTGACGATCCGCGCCCCGTCGTCCAGGGACAGCGCGCCGGCTACGGTCGCGGCCGCGATCTCGCCCTGGGAGTGGCCCACCACCGCCGCCGGCCGCACCCCGTGTGCCCGCCAGAGTCCGGCCAGCGACACCATGACCGCCCACAGCGCGGGCTGCACCACGTCCACCCGGAGCAGCGCGTCCGCGTCGGTGAGCACGTCGCGCAGGTCCCAGTCCACGTACGGCGCCATCGCGTCCTGACAGGCCGCCATGTGCCCGGCGAAGACCGGGCTGGACTCCAGCAGTCCCGTGGCCATCCCGGTCCACTGCGTGCCCTGGCCGGGGAACAACAGCACCGGACTGGTGTCCCGGCAGGGTGACCCGACGACCGTGCCCGGTGCCGAGCCGCCCTCGGCGAGCGCGTCCAGTGCGTGCACCAACGTGTCCCGCTCCCGGCCGAGGACGGCTGCCCGGTGCTCGAACCCGGCCCGGCCGGTCGCCAGCGTGAATCCGGCGTCCAGCAGGCCGACCCGGTCCGGGCGGAGCCGCTCGGCCAGCCGGCCGGCCTGCTCCCGCAGCGCCTCCGCCGACCGTGCGGACAGCAGCAGCGGCACCGCGGATGCCGGTGGCGGTGCCGCGGCGGGCGCGCGCTCCGGCGCCTGTTCCAGAATCACATGGGCGTTGGTGCCGCTGATGCCGAACGAGGACACCCCGGCCCGGCGCGGGAGTCCGGTCTCCGGCCACGGCGTGTCCTCCGCGAGCGGGGTGACGCGGCCGGACTCCCAGTCCACGTGCGGGCTGGGCTCGGTCAGGTGCAGGATGCGCGGCAGCACGCCGTCGCGCATGGCGTGCACCATCTTCAGGATGCCCGCCACCCCGGCAGCGGCCTGCGTGTGCCCGATGTTCGACTTGACCGACCCCACCAGCAGCGAGCGCGCCCGCTGCGGGCCGTGCACCGCCAGCAGCGCCCGTGCCTCGATCGGGTCGCCGAGCATGGTGCCCGTGCCGTGCGCCTCCACCGCGTCGAGGTCCGCCTCGGACAGTCCGGCGTCGGCCAGCGCCGCCCGCAGCACCCGTTCCTGAGCCGGCCCGCTGGGTGCGGAGAGCCCGTTGGAGGCCCCGTCCGAGTTCACCGCGGTGCCGCGCACCAGCGCGTGCACGGTGTGCCCATGGCGCAGGGCGTCGGAGAGCCGTTCCAGCACCAGCATTCCGACGCCCTCGGACCAGGCCGTACCGTCCGCCGTCGCGGAGAACGGCTTGCACCGGCCGTCCGGGGCGAGGCCCCGCAGCCGCGAGAACTCCACGAACATCTCCGGGGTCGCCATCACCGTCACGCCGCCGGACAGGGCCAGGTCGCACTCGCCGAGACGCAGTGACTGCACCGCGAGATGAGTGGTCACCAACGACGAGGAGCAGCCGGTGTCCACCGTGACCGCGGGGCCGGTGAGGCCGAGCACGTAGGCCACTCGGCCGGACGCCACGCTGGAGGTGTTCCCGGTGATCAGGTACCCCTCCAGCCCGTCCGGGACGGTATGCACCCGGGGCGCGTAGTCGTGCATCATCGAGCCGGCGAACACGGCCGTGCGGCTGCCCCGCAGCGAGGTGGGATCGATGGCCGCGTTCTCCAGGGCCTCCCACGCCGTCGTGAGCAGGAGGCGCTGCTGCGGATCGGTGGTCAACGCCTCGCGGGCGGAGAGCCCGAAGAACTCGGCGTCGAAATGGCCGGCGTCGTAGAGGAAGCCGCCGTGCCGGACGTAGGAGGTGCCGGGCCGGTCCGGGTCGGGATCGTAGAGAGCCGCCAGGTCCCAGCCCCGGTCGTCCGGTAACTCGCCGATCGCGTCGATCCCGTCCCTGGCCACCTGCCAGAGCCCTTCCGGGGCGACTATTCCGCCCGGGTAGCGGCACGCCATTCCCACAATCGCAATCGGTTCGCCCGGCATCCGGTGTCCTCCCACGGCAGTTGGACTTTGCCGGCCACCATGGATGCAAGATCATTCGCCGAACTCGCGACCATCTAACCCAACGCCGACAAATCGAGGTGCATCAACATGATCAGCACCCAGACCCATTCCACACAACATCTCCAACCGACCGAGATCTGGGGCTTTCACTAGAAACTCCGGGCCTGTTGTGAAGAACTTCTTGAGCAGGCCGCCACATGAATTGCAATCACCGCCGGCTCTTTGTCCGAAAAACGCGGGCGTGGTCCACACTCCTGCCCAAATTTGGCCGGTACGAACGAACTGCCTCTCCCACAACTCGGTATACGCATGACTGACGGCCGGCGCTTTTTTGCCTCCGTCACCAAGTGACCGGGAGTGCCATTACCGAGAACGCGGAGCCGTTGACGAAGTGCAGTTCGTCGCGTGGCGTGGCCAGGCGGAGGGTGGGGATGCGCCGGAACAGTGTGTCGAGGGCGATGCGCAGCTCCATCCGGGCCAGGTTCTTGCCGAGGCACTGGTGCGGCCCCGAGCCGAAAGCCAGGTGCCTGCGGTTGTCCCTGGTGACATCGAACGTGTCCGGGTCGGCGAAGGCCGCGGGGTCGTGGTTGGCGGCGGCGGACAGGGCGGCGACGCCCTCACCCGCCCGTATCGGAGTGCCGGCGATCTCGACGTCCGCCGTGGCGCGGCGCATCAGGGACAGCTCGACGACGGAGAAGAACCTCAGCAGTTCCTCCACCGCCGCCGGGGTCAGGCCCGGGTCGGCGGTGAGGAGGGCGAGCTGGTCGGGGTGTTCGAGGAGGGCCAGGACCCCGAGTGCGGTCATCGTGGCGGTGGTCTCCAGGCCCGCGGCGACCAGGAGTATGCACAGTTCGACCATGGCCCAGCGGCCCTCGTCACCGCTGAAGAGCTGGTGGCCCGCCAGCCTGCCCAGCAGGTCCTCGGGCCGCTCGGTCATCTTGGTGGCGCACAGCGCGTCGAAATACGCGATCAGAGAACGGAAGGACTCGGCGCGATCCGCATCAGCGGAGTCGTGGGCCATCAGCACCATGGTGTTGGTGGTGAACTCCTGCCGGTCACCGGTCGGGATGCCGAGCAGCTCGCACAGCACCAGACCGGACATCGGCACGGCCAGCGCGGACACCAGGTCGGCGGGCTTGGGGCCGGCCAGCACATCGTCGAGCAGACCGTCGACGATGCACTGGACCTTGGGGCGGAGTTCCCGCATGCGGCCGATGGTGAACTCGCCGGCGACCGCACGGCGGGCGGGGCCGTGCTCGGGCGGGTCCATCCCGATCAGCGAGGGCCTGAAGCCGGGGTACACGGTCTCGCCGACGCGCATCCACGGGAAGTCGGGGTGCGAACGGTCGGAGCTGAACCGGGCGTCGCCGAGCACAGCGCGGACGTCTTCATGGCGCGCGGCAACGAACACGGTGCGCCCGCTCGGGCCCGTCACCCTGGGCAGGCCGGGGTGCTCGCGCAGGCCGGCGTAGTCCGGCGGAGGGGAGAACGGGCAGGTCCGGAACATCGGCCAAGTCTCGGCTCGCAGCGGGCTCTGGTCGCGCATGGTCACCACCTCGACTCTGTCGGAAGTCAAGGACAACCGTATGGCTGGTGATACCCGATTTTCCCTAGACTCCCGTTGAGGTCGGAACTCAGCCGTCCACGAGCCGGCGGCGTCCAGCAGGCCGCCGGCGATCGCCTTGGTGACGAAGCGGACGACGGCGCCGGCGAGGTTCCCGAGGGTGTTGCCCGAGGGTGTTGCCGAGGGTGTTGCCGATGCTCATCTGCGGGCTCTTCGTTCGCTGATGAGGGGCTTGAGCACCGGCTTCACCCGGGCCGGGAAGGGCTCTCCGTAGCGTAGGCGCGGCGGCTCGGTGCCTTGACATCGGAGAGCGGCTCGGCGAGCGCCCCTCATCAGGGAGGACAGGTCATCTTGCGGAAGGGCACCTCACTACGGGTGCCTCACTATGGAAAGGGTCACCTTGGCGTCGCCGCCGTTGTGCCAGCCGGTTTTGTACTTCTCGCTCCACTGCGTGTCCGGGCCGCCGGGGTTGTAGTGCGAATACGTGGCTTCCCATGCGCCGATGACGACCCTCGCCCTGGGCGATGAGTTGTACGCGTGGTCCGCGACGTACAGCGTGACGCTGGACTGCCGCTTGCCCTTGTACGTGCGGTGGCATTCGTTGTACTTGACCTCGCCTCCGGGCATCGTGATCAACCGCCACCCTTCGCACGTGGCCTGCTTGGCGGCTGCGGACGTGCTCGCGAAATCCGCCGCGTGGGCGGCGCCGCCGAACGCCGTGCCCGCCAGGACCAGGGCGGCCGTGCCGAGGCCGACCCGCTGGAACGTATTGCCGATGAGCATGTGTTGCCTCCTCCTGTCGTGACCTGAGGCCCGACCGGCGGGCGGTCGCTCGCCCCGCCGCCGGATCCGGCACCCACAGAGTCGTACGCCCGGCGGCAGGCCGCCAGGAGGCCGCCCCGAGGCGGGACGACGGGGGGACGAAGCGCGCTGTGACCTGCTGGGACGCTGCTTCCCACGAGAGGATGGGGACACCCTGGGACGCGGCGGCACCGAGCGGCCCATTCCATGGAAGCCGGGCGCAGGTCGAGGCCGGTCACCTGGGACCGTGGCGGAGCAGGGCGTCGGCGACGTGGCGTCGACGCCAGAGACGGAGGTCCGCAGGAACCGCCGGCTCTCCAGCGCAGCGCTGCGGGCCTCGTCGTCGCGCCGGGACGCAGGGCGGTCCGCCGGCTGCGGGTTCCGGTGCGGGGCAGGCCGATGCCGAACACCTTGGGCCGCTCGGGCAGGTCCATCGCCCGGACCTCGCGGCGGGCCGGCCCGGGCAGACGCTCGATGGAGCGCTGGACGGCGACGGCCGGTTCGCCTTCGGGGACGTGGGCCCGGACGTGGGCGAGAGCAGCGCGGGCGACGTCGTGGTCCGGCCCCCGCCCCCCCCCCGTGCCCCACCGGGCCTGTAGGCCGTAGCTGACGACGCCCGGGACTGGTCCCGGCCGGAAAAGAACACGACTACAGCACACTTCTGCGACGCAGATCCACCTTTCCGAGAGTTGCCGAAACGTCACTCCTGAAGGCGCTCCTGGATAACCGGCGCCAAACGCTTGTCACTTAAAATAATCAGATGGAGATAAATATAGAAGGGTGGGCAATCGGGGTGGCACGTCACGCATATCCTGCGTACCGCGAGTTCCCGGAGAGGGCACCCGCACTCCGCGGAAACCGCCGCTTCGGCAGTCCGACGACAGGCGACCGACCGATTCGGCAACCGCTCGTTGGCCGTCGCACAGGCGGCCGACTCGCACAACCACCCACCCCCTGGATCCGAGCGATTTTCGAGACCCTTGGCGCCTGGCGGCGATCCCCACTTGCAGCAGTCTCGCAATTTCGCTCAGAATCGGACATCGAATGACTATCGAACACTCCGAGACGCATCTCACGGCACGGCCGGCCAACGAGGACTACCGGCTGGGTACCGAGGCATACACCGATGAACAGCGGACTGCGGTTCTTGCCAAGTTGGAGGGGTACCTGGGAGGGCAGCGGAATCGTCTTCTGGGTTACCAGGTGAACCTGTCGCTCGACGGTCACGCCGCGCTGGGTCGTTTCCTGGGCTACCACATCAACAACATCGGGGACCCGTTCGTCGACAGCAACTACAGTCTGCACTCGAGGTGGCTGGAGCGGGCGGTCCTGGAGCATTACGCCCGGCTGTGGCACGCCCCGCTGCCCGAGGACCCGGCCAGTCCTGGGGAAAAGGACGGGTGGGGGTACGTGCTGTCCATGGGCAGCACCGAGGGCAACCTGTACGCCATGTGGAACGCCCGTGACTACCTGGACGGCAACGCCCTGGTGCGTGACGAGGTCTCCGGCGATGTCAGCTGCCGCACCACCTACCTGCGGGCCGAACACCCCGACGACAATCCCAACGCCTACATGCCGGTGGCGTTCTTCTCGCAGGAGACCCACTACTCGCACATCAAGGCGATGCGGGTGCTGGACATCCCGACCTTCTACGACCTGGGCGGCAGCCTCTACCCCGGCGAGTGCCCCATCGACGTGGCCGGCGCCGGCATGCAGACGTACAACGGGTGGCCGCTCGGCGGAGTCCCGACCACCGGCGGCGACGAGGGTCCGGGCACGGTCGATGTCGACGCCTTGGTGGCCCTCGTGGACTTCTTCGCCGCCAAGGGCCACCCCGTCCTGGTCAACTTCAACATCGGCAGCGTCTTCAAGGGCGCCTACGACGACGTTCAAGGCGCCTGCGAGCGCCTGCGACCCGTCTTCGAGCGGCACGGCCTCGTCGACCGCACCGTGCGCTTCGACCCCGACGACCCCACCCGGGTCAGCATCCGCAACGGGTACTGGATCCACGTCGACGGAGCCCTCGGCGGCGCCTACGCCCCCTACCTGGAGAAGGCCCGCGACAGCGGACTCATCGAGAGCGCGCCGCCGGTCTTCGACTTCCGGATTCCCGAGGTGTCCTCGATCGTCACCAGCGGACACAAGTACCCCGGCGCGCCCGTCCCCACCGGGATCTACATGTCCCGCGCGGGATCCAAGCTGCGCCCGCCGTCCGACCCGGCGGTCGTCTCCTCCCCCGACAGCACCTTCGCCGGCTCCCGCAGCGGCTTCGCCTCCCTGGCCATGTGGAACCACCTCGCCCAGTTCAGCGAGGAGCAGCAGGTGCGGCAGGCCGCCGAGGTCCTGCGGATCGCCGAGTACACGGCCGAACGCCTTCGCCGGCTGAGCGAGCAGCTGCAGGAGCGCGGTGAGCCCTGGGCCGAGGACGGAATCGAGGTCGGCCACGGCGATCACGCGCTCAGCGTCTGGTTCCAGCAGCCGCGGGCTGAGATCGCGCAGAAGTACTCGCTGGCCTGCGTGCCACTCAATCTCGGTGGACGCCGCCACGACTACAGCCACGTCTACGTCATGCCGCACGTCACCCAGGAGTTGATTGACGAACTCCTCGAGGACCTCGCCCAGCCCGGAGCGTTCGACCGTTCCGCGGAGAAGGACGCGCAGCGGCCCCCGATTCCCCACCAGCGCTGACCCGCAGGCGGGCAGCCGGACCGCAATCGCCCGCCCGCCTCCTGGCGAGGTTGCCCCGTACATCCCCACGTGCGGGGCAACTGGCCAAGGGCGCAACCCTGGGCCCGTCACCGCCACCGGCTGCCGGTGACCTCCAAAGACTGCTGCGAAGCCATTCGGAAGGACGCATGACCTCGTTCCTCGACACGATCACATCGGAGGAGCTCCACGCGGATCCCTATCCGGTCTATCAGCGGCTTCGACGGGACCACCCTGTGGCCGAGGTCCCTGCGCTCGGCTGCTGGCTCGTCACGCGCTGGCAGGACGTGCGTCAGGTGATGAGCCACAGTGAGACGTTCACCACCAGCTTTCCGTCCGCGATGTCGGAGATCTACGGACCGGAGAACATCCTGTCGAGGAGCGGCGACATCCACAAAGCGATGCGCGCCGGCGCCGAGGAACTCTTCGAGCCCGAATACGCCGGTCGCGCCCGAGCGTACGCACGAGAGCTGGTCATCGAGCGGGTCTCCGGCATGCACGGGCAAGCGGACCTCATGGGTGAGGTCCTGCAACCCGTCGTGGCAGAGGTGTTCCGGTGGATGCTGAGCCTCGAGGTCGACAGCACGACCCTGCTGCGCCTGGCACAGGACCTGTGGCTGGGCGCCCTCGATTCCGGGGACCCCGCCAAGCTCGCCGTGTCGGCCGCCGCTGCGAACGAGCTCGACGCCGCGCTTGCCCCCTGGATCGAGGGCCTCGGCCCGGACCCGTCCTCGGCGATCGCACGGTGGCGACACGTCAACCCCGGAAGCGTTTGTCCGCGAGACGTCGCGGAGGTCCTCCCGACGATCCGCGTGATCCTCCCGTCACTTCCCGAACCCGGGTGGGCGGCGGGCAGCCTCCTGGTCGCACTGTTCAACGACCCGGACCAGCGCCGGCTTGTCCGGGACCACCCGGAGCTCCTCGGCGATGCCGTCCACGAAGTCCTGCGCTGGATGCCACCGTTCGGGCTCGTCGAGCGCATGACCACGCGACCGGTGGAACTGGGCGGCACACGCCTGCCCGCCGGTGCACACGTCCTGGCCGCGATCGGCTCCGCGAACCGTGATGAGACGGTGTTCGAGCAGCCCGACACCTTCGACCTCCGCCGCCGACGGCAGCCGCTGGTCACCTTCGGATACGGAGAACACGCCTGCCTCGTGCGCGCGTTCATTCCCGCCATCGTAGAAGGCATGGTCACCGGCATCCTCGATGTCCACCCCGGCGTCCGCGCCGACCCTTCGGAACAGCCCCGCCTGGCCGGCTGGGCCGCCCGCTACACCGCACGCCTTTGCGTGGACGGCCTCGGCGACTCCGCGGACCGGACGACGGCGCCGGGGCCGGCTGGTTGAGGCAGGGCCCCCGGACCGGGCCCCTCCGACTCCGGGGAGGGGGCCAGGCCGCCGGATCACCGCCGTAACCCCTGGGCTGGAGCACCATGAGGAAGGTCGCCGTCGTCAGCTGCAAAGGCAGCGGCACATCACATGTCGCCCGCGAGCTGGGCGCGCTCCTCGGTGCACCGGTGACGTACAAGGACAGCGACCCGCGGAACTTCCTGATCGCCGTCGACGGCAGGCCTCGGCGAGATTGGTGACTGCGTATGGAAATGCTGGACGGGGGCGGTCGGCCCTGCCCCGACGATCTTCAGCGAGATCATCGCGCGGGGCCGCACAGAACCCGCCAGCCTGCACGGCTTCCTACGGACCCGGCAGTTTCGTTTGGATCAGTCAGTCGTTGGGCTGGCTGTGCCGTTGACTGACGCGCAGTGGGCGCGGATCGAGCCGTTGTTCCTGGACCGGGCTTCGCACGGAGCCAGTAGTGACTCTCCGATGGGAGAACTGCCACCGTGCACGTGAAGTTTTCCGGAGAGCACACGGTGCGCCACCTCACTGTTCCTGCAGACACCCGCGATGGGTTCCCCGCCGGCAACCTCTCGGGTTTCCGGTCGCCTGTCACCCGCATACTGCTCGCCAGCGACGGTTTGACCACCGTCCTGCTCCAGGCCCTCACACATTCAGACCTCACCCCGCAGGTGGACGGCATCGAGATGACGCCGGGCCAGCATGTGGAGACGACCGCGCGCGGGTTGCTGCGCCTGGCGACGGGCGATGTGTGCCTGGTGCGCCGCACCCGGTTGGTCAGCCGTACCGGTGAGGTGGTGTCGGCGAACATCGTGACGGCGCAGGCCGGACAGGACGCACGGATCGATGCGGCGATGCAGGATCGTACGCGCCCCATCGGGTTCGCGTTCGCCGCGGCGGGCTTGCCGATGAACCGCCGTATCAGCCGGATCGGCCTGACAAGCTGGCCGCAGGCCCCGGACACGTCTTGTGCTTTCAAGGCCTACACCCTGAACGGCGACGACAGGCCGTGGGCGTACATCCGCGAACTGTTCAGTCCCCGGATCGTCCCACCCGGGGTGCGGAGCGAGGCGGCGGCAGCTGGGGAGCGTGCTTGAGATGTTCCGTGACGCCCTGATCGACGCCTTCGCCGTGGGCGGCTCCCGCGTCGCCGTCCTCGACGAGACCGCGGCCTGTTCCTACGCCGAGTTGGACGCCTGGTCCTCCTCGCTGGCCGACATGCTGCGCCCGCTGGTACGGACCGCGGAGGACTGCACCGCGCTCCTCCTGCCCAACGGTCGTTCCTGGCTCGCCGCGTACCTCGCCGCCCACAAAGCAGGCACGGCGGTGGCACCGATGAACGCTGTGCTCACCGAGCACGAGATCGTCCGCGTACTGGAGCATGTCCGCCCCCGGGCACTGCTGACCAGCCCGGAACGGTCGGATGACATCAAGGAACTGTGCGCCGGGCGACGGCTGTGTGTGGACGTGATCGTGGTGACGCCGGAAAGGCATGTCGCGTGCGGTCCACGCGGAGCGGCAGGGAGCGCGAAGCAGCGGGCGGACACCGGCCGCGTGGCGGACAGCCCTTGCATGATCATGCATACATCGGGATCGACGGGCATCTGCCGTCCCGTGATCCAGACGGAACAGGCGCTTCACCTCGCGACCGGCATCTGGCGCGGCCGGCACCGCAACTCAGATGATGTGGTGGCCGTTCCCATCCCCCTCGCGCACACGTACGGCCATCTCGCGGCGATCTCCACGCTGCTGGCCGGGGCGACGCTGCTGACCTCCTCCCGCGCCTTCGAGCCGGCCTGGTGGCTGGAACAGCTGGCCGCTCGCGACGTCACCGTCATCGAGGCGGTGCCGACCGTCTACCGCAGGCTGCTGGAGGCCGCCGGTCAGTGGTGGCGGCCGACCACTCTGCGACGCTGCCTGAGCGCGGGACAGCAAGCACCCGACGACCTGCGCCGCGACTGGCATCGGCGCACCGGCGTGGAGTTGCTGCAGAGCTGGGGGATGACCGAGCTCGCCGGCGCGGGGCTGAGCCCCACCGCCGATTCCTGTCGCGACAGCGCCGGCATTCCGGTCCCGGGCCTGGACGTCCGCGTCATCGACCCCCAGGCCCCCGGACGCCCCATGCCGGCCGGTACGGTCGGCGAACTGTGGGTCCGGGGCTCCCAGGTCACCCCCGGCTACCGTACGAACTGCGGACACGTGGCCTCCGTCACCGACGATGAGGACTGGCTGCGCACCGGCGATCTGGTGGTCCGCGACGCGCACGAGTGCGTCCGTATCGTCGGACGGTCCAAGGACACCATCATGACCGGTGGGTACAGTGTGCAGCCCGCCGAGATCGAGGACGTACTGCGCACTCATCCCCAGGTCGAGGACGCCGCCGTGATCGCCCGTTCCGACCGCCGGCGCGGCGAAGTCCCCCACGCCGTGATCGTTCCCCGACACGACAGCCGACCGGACGCCGAGGAACTGCTCAGCCACTGCCGCGGACTGCTCGCCCGGTACAAGGTGCCCCGCTCCATCGACTTCGCCGAGCGGCTGCCCCTTTCAGCCACCGGCAAACTCGACCGTGCCGCACTGCGCGGCTGCTACGGCGCACCCGAGCAGGAGGACACGCCCCATGTCGTCGGATGACGGAACCCATGAGCGTGTCGCCGATGGTCCGCCCGTTGTCGTGATCACTGGTGCCACCGGCGGACTCGGTGCGGCCATCGCCGCTGCCTGTGCCGAACGGGGATTCCGGCTGGCTCTTGTCGCGCGCACCCGCTCAGCGCTCGAGCACCTCGCCGCGGCGCTGCCCACACAGCCGGGCGGTCCGGTCACGACAGTGTGCGCCGACGTCAGCGACATAGCGGCCGCTGCCATCGCCATGCAGAAGATCTATGCCGACTTCGGCCGCATCGATGTCCTCATCGACAACGCCGGCGTGGAAGGCCCCATCGGCCTCACCTGGGAGATCCCCGTCGAACAATGGTGGGAGGCGGTGCGTGTCAACACACTGAGCACCGTCGCCACCGTGCACGCTGTGATTCCACTGATGGCCCGTCATGGAGGTGGCCGCGTCATCAGCATCAGCAGCGCCGCGGGACGGCACCGCTGGCCCACCTTGTCCGCCTACTCCGTCGCCAAGGCCGCCGGCATCACGTTCATCGAGAACATCGCCAGCGAAGCGCGCCCCTACGGAGTCCTGGCCTTCAGCCTGCATCCCGGGATCGTGGCGACCGGACTCACCACGAGCGCACTGGGCGAGACCGACTCCACCGACCCCTGGCGCCGACGCCGCGCCCTCTGGCTCCGCGAGCAGATCGAAGCAGGGCAGGCCGTTCCGCTCCCTCGAGCGGTCACCGCCGTCCTCGAACTGGTCACGGGCCCAGCGGCGGACCTGTCCGGCCGATATCTGACTGTCGAGGACGTCGCCTTGTCGCGGCAATAGCCGGCTTCAGGGGGCGACACATGGGCACGGGCATGGGCACGGACAGCGACGCGACGGGTGAGCGGCGGGAGACGGCGACGAGCGACAGACAGGGCTATGACCTGCGGTTTTCCTCACCGACCGCCCCCACTCAGCGTCCGCCGCGGTGTCGAATCACTTGACCGGGCCTGAAGGCCCCGTGCTCACAGCTGCTCGGCAGGGCCTGGACTGTACGGGCTTGCCGTGGCGGAGGAGGTCGGCCGTCGTGACCGGGTCAGGGGCGGCGTCCGAGCTGGGCGTGGACGACGTCTCGACGACGAAGTCGATCGCGTCGGCGGCGTCTTCGACTGCGGGGGGCACCCACGACGTTGGGACGGCTGCCGACTCAGTCAGCCGGGGCGTCGCCCACGGATTCTGTGCCCATGGCGCGGGTGATAGCGCGTGCTACGGCGACCACGGCGGGGATGTGCGCGGCGGGCTGGCTCCGTTCGGTCGGGGTAATGACCGAGATGGCGGCGATGGTGGCGGGGCGCCGGTCGAGGATGGGTGCAGAGACGCCGGTCATGGAAACGTCCCATTGGGGGCGTGAGAACACCGCGAATCTGTCGCGGCGGATGGCCGCGAGCCGGGACCGAAGTGCATCGGCCGTCCCCATCAGGTCGTCCTCGTCGGGCGGGTGGTCGGCGGCGAGGAAGTCCTCTTGGACCTGAGTGGGGGCGAACGCCAGCAGGACGAGCCCGGGAGCGGTGGCGTGCAGCGGGAGTCGGCCGCCGACCCTGTACATCACGCGCTGGGCATCGCGTGCGGACAGCCGCTCGACCAGGACGCCTTCCAGGCCCTCGCGCACGACCAGTTGCACGTGCTGGCGCGTGGCATGACAGAGGTCTTGCAGGTAGGGCAGGGCGATGGCGCGCAGGCCGTGGCCGCGCGGTGCCACGGTGGCGATCTCCAGCAGCCGTAAGCCGATGGTGTAGTGACCGGAGTCGGCACGTTCCAGCGCGCCGTGCTCGACGAGTCGGCGGGCGATGCGCAGCGTGGTGGCCTTGGGCAGGTCCGCCCGCGCGGCCAGGGCGGTCAAGGACAGCACCGGTGTCTCCGGCCCGAAACAGGTGAGCACACGGAAGGCCCGGTCCAGGAGGGGTTCGCCGTGAGCCGGGCGGTGTCCGCGGGCGCGGGGCCGCTCCTCGTTGGTGCCGCTGCCGTCGTGCGAGCCGTTCACCCCAAGCTCCACGGGTCGCGCCGGACGGGTCCACTCAATGAAACCAGGGCTGGTCCGTAACCGACAGACCCGCGAGCATCCTCCGCGTCGAGCTAGGCCCTTCAGGGCCTAGCGTCGACATCGTCAACCAGAGAAGGACGTGCAGTCATGAAGTTAGCCATGCGTACCGGACTGGCCGCCGTGGTAGCAGCCGCGGCGCTCACCGTGGCCGCCCCGCCGGCCGGCGCCGCCGGCGCCAAGAGTGACCATGCGGCGGCCGGCCCGGACAAGGTGAGCTCTGTCCAGAAGGAGACCGACGGTCGCCGCGTGCTGCGTCCCCGCGCGGGGAACCCGATCCAGATCAGTCCTGCCGCGTACAACCAGGCCCGGAGCATCCTGGCGAAGGCCGGCAGCATGACCGCGGCCAAGTCCCACCCTCAACACGGCACGACCGGCGTGCCGGCCAGGTACGGCGTCAACCTGCTGGCCTGCGCGCGGGACGAATACCGGGCCCACGACAAGAACCTTCCGCTGAAGCAGTCGGGCATGTCGCCCTACCACTACATAGCTATCCACGACGCGGCGAAGACCATGGGTATCTCCCGCTGGTGACGCTGCCGACAGCGCACCAGCCCAGCACCGCCGGGCTGGTGCGCACAGGCTGACGAGAACGCCCTTGCCTGGAATGACGGTCCGGGAAATCAGCCTTGGGTGGGTCCCCCCTCGGGCAGCTCATGCCCATCTCGCCTACCCTTCAACAAGCGAAGGCGGCCCAGGGGGCGCGGCGGCCGGGCCGGTGTGCGGCAGACTGCAGGTGTGACCACAGCGCTCCGGCGCGGCCTGGTCACGCCCTCGGCCGAGAACCCCACCCCCTCATAGCACTGCCGCCGACACCGTGGCGGGAGCCGCATGCCGACTCGCGCCGTGCACTCCACTGGCTGTCTTCTTCGGCTGGCCCTTCGGCCGTCAGGACCAGGACCCCGGTGGCGTGGGACCCTGGTCGTCGGAGACGCGAGATACACGGACGAGATGTCGTTTGTCGAAATCGATGGTGGCGAGGTTCGCAATGTCTTGGAGCGGCCCTGACCCGATGACGGGGCGGCATCAGTCGAGCGCAGCCGCACCGGATGTCCCCGCTCGGGCCCAGGTCCGGCCTCGGGCATCACGCGTGCCCTCGGCGCGGCGCCCTCTCGGGGCGCGGTCCGCGCCGTCTACGATGTTCTTGTCATGATCACATTGAAGGTGCTTGGCCCGTTCCGGGTCGAGGTCGACGGCCGCTCGGTCGATGCGGGCGGCCGGCTCGCCCGGATGGTCCTGGTCCAACTGCTGCTCGCGCGTGGGGCGGTGGTGCCGACGGAACGGATCGTCGAACGGCTGTGGCCGACCCGGGTCCCGTCGAGCGCCCAGGCATCCCTCCACGCCTACATAGCGCGGCTGCGGCGCGTCCTCGAACCGGGGCGGGCGCCGCGCACACCGGCGCGGCTGCTGGTGAGCGCACCCTACGGCTACGCCCTCGCCGTGCAGCAGGACGCCGTGGACGCCTGGGTGTTCGAGGACCGGGTGGCGGCCTCCTCGGCGGCCGAACTGCCCGCCTGGGCCGTCGTCGAGGGCCTGGCCGCGGCGCTCGCCGCCTGGGGCGGGCAGCCGTACGCGGAGTTCTCGGACGAGCCGTGGACCGCCGGTGAACGCGCCCGCCTGGAGGAGGTGCACCGCGCCGCCCGCGAACGGCTCACCGCGGCGCGACTGGGCTGCGGACAGGCCGCGCAGGCCCTTGCCGACGCGGGCGCCCTGACCCGCGAGCAGCCGTTGCACGAGGAGGGCTGGCGGCTGCTGGCCCTGGCACTGTGGGCCCGCGACCGTCAGGGGGACGCCCTGGCCGCGCTGCGGCAGGCCCGCCACATCCTCGGCGAGGAACTCGGCGTCGAGCCCGGATCCGCCCTGCTGGAGCTGGAACAGGCCCTGCTGCACCAGCGCCTGGACGTGCTGCACCGGGCGACCGGGACCCCCGCCTCGACGGCGGTGGCCGTCGTGGGCGCCGAGGTGGCCTCCACCGCGGTGGCGGTGCGCGGTCCGGCCGCGGTGGCCGGGCCGGGGACGCCGACGGTGCTGACCGCGAACCGGCTTCTGGGCCGGGACGAGGAGTTGGCCGGGCTCGCCGCCGCGGCGGACCGGGCACGGGGCGGCCGGGCCCAGGTGGTCGTGGTCTCCGGCGAGGCCGGCATCGGCAAGTCGAGCCTCCTGGAAGCCGCCGTCCGTCAACTGCCCGGGCAGGGCTGGCTGGTCGGATCCGGGCAGTGCCCGGAGACCGACGGGGCCCCGCCCGGCCGGGCCTGGTTCGACATGCTGCCGGACCTGGCGCGGACCGCGCCGCCCGGCCCGTACGCCGATGAGCTCAGCCCGCTCCTGGCCCCCGGCACCGGGGGCGACTCCGCGCAGCCGGAGGGCAGCCCGGCCCGGCGCTTCCGCCTGCACAGGGCGCTGCTCGGCTGGCTCCGGGACACGGCCCTGCGGCGGCCGCTGGCGATCGTGCTGGACGACCTGCACCGGGGCGACCCGGAGAGCATCGAGCTGTTCCTGCTCTGCGCCGAGGAGCTGCGCGACGTACCGCTGCTGCTGGTGGGCTCGTACCGGACCGGCGAGGGCGATCTGACAGGGGCGCTCGCCCGGCTGGCCGCCTGCTCGCCGGTGCGGCTGGCGCTCGGCGGGCTGTCGGACGACCAGGCGGTGGAGCTGCTGCGGCGCGGCGCGGCGGACATGAGCGACCAGGCCGCGGTGGCCCTGGCGGAGCGGGCCGGGGGCAACCCGTTCTACTTGCGCGAGAGTTCGCTGCTGCTGGCCGGTGAGGGGGAGCAGCAGGCGCTGGCCCGGGTCCCGCAGGGGGTCCAGGACGTGCTGCGGCGACGGCTGGCCCTGCTGGCGCCGACCGTCACGGCCGGGCTGCGGCTGGCGGCCGTCGCCGGCCGCGAGGCTCCCGTCGCCCTGCTCGTGCACGCCGCGGACAGCGACGCCGAGCAGCTCCTCGACGCGCTGGACACGGGAGTGACCGCCGGTCTGCTCACCGAACCGCGTCCGGGCACGGTCCGCTTCACCCACGCCCTCGTACGGGACGCCCTGGAGGGCGACCTCACGCGCCTGCGGCTCGCTCGGATGCATTCCCGTCTGGGCCGGGGCCTGATCGCCCTCGGCTCGGACGACGTCGCCGCCACCGCCCACCACCTGCTGCGGGCGGCCGCGGTCGTGACCGCCGACGCCGGGCCCGCGGTCCGGCACGCCCGGCTCGCGTGCGAGCAGGCGGTGCGCCGCTACGCCCCGCAGAACGCCGAGGCCCTCCTGGACGCGGCCCTCGGACTCCTCTCGGACCATCCGGCCGCCTTCGCCGACCAGGATGTGGCGCTGTTGCGGGTGATGCTGCTGGGGCAGCTGGTGGACTGCCGGATCCGGATGGGGGCCGTGGTCCCCGCCCGGGAGGCACAGGAGCAGGCCGTCCGGGTGGCCCGGGCCGAGGGCCGGGCCGACCTGCTGGTCGCGGCCTGGACCACGTGGACCGAGCCGACGCCCTGGCGGGTGCGCCCGTACGCGGCGTCCGACCCGGAGGCCGTCGAGGAGCTCGGCGAGCTGCTGGAGGACCCGGGGCTGACCGACCGGCAGCGCTGCCTGCTCCTGGACCAGCTGTCCGACGCGCTGGACGACACCGATCCCCGCGCGGTGGCCGTGGCACGGCAGGCCGTGGACCTCGCCCGGACCGTGGGCGAACCGCGACTGCGGGGCCTGACCCTCACCTCCCTCCTGCGTAAGGTCGACTGCGAACTCGAACCCGCCGTCTACCTGGAGCTCCACCGGGAACTCGGCGAGGTGGCCGACGCCCAGGACAGCCCCGAGTACTCCTGGATGAGCGCCTACACCGCCGCCCGGATCGCCGCCGCCGGCAACGACCCGGCGGAGATGGAGCGGTGCCTCGTACGGGCGGACGGGATCGCCCGGAGGTACGGGCTCCAGGGCGCGTTCGCGGTGGCCAGGCTGCGCCGTCCCATGCTCGCCATGGCCCGGGGGCGGTTCGAGGAGGCCGAGGAGGCCATGGGGTCGGCGGTGGCGGAGCTGCGCGCCCGGGGGTCGGTGGACCTGAGCGGGCTGGCCGCCCTGGGCGTCGGGTGCATGCGGCTCCAGCAGGACCGGCTGGCCGAGATGGTGCCCGTGCTGCTCGTGGTGTGGGAGCGGTACAAGCCGCACAACGAAGCCCTCGCCGCGCTCGCGCTGCTGGCCGACGGCCGTCCCGAGGAGGCCCGGGAGATCTTCGCCCAACGCGTGCCGCTGCGGCGCGACTTCGCCTTCTCCATCCTGGCCGGGCTGCGCGGCATGGCCGCCGTCGCCCTCGGCGACACGGCGGCCGCCACCGAGGTGTACGAGGACCTGTCGCCCCTGGAGGGGCTGGCGGGCGGCACGAGCAGCCTCAGCCTCGCGTTCCGGCCCGTCGCGCAGACCCTCGGGGAGCTGGCCGAGTTCCTGGGCCGCCCCGAAGCGGCCCGGCGCCACTTCCTCGAAGCCGCGCGGGTGGCGACCGCGTGGGACTCCCCCCACTGGGCGGGCGCGGCGCGGTCCGGCCTGGCCGGACTGCCGCCGGCGCCCGCCTAGGGTGGCCCTCACCGTGGGGAGGGCGGGGCCAGTTCGTCCAGGAACTCCGCCGCGAGGTCGAGGAACTCCTCGGGGGCGTCCGTCGTCAGCTGGAGGTCCACGAGCACCTCGTCGGTCCGGGCCGTGCACATCTCCCTGAGGTGGTCGCAGATCTGGCGCACGGTCCCGCGGTGGTGGGTCTCCGCGGGGTCGGCCTCGGCCCTGGTGATCTCGGGGTTCACCCGGAACACCCGGCGCAGCCCGGCCGGCTCCCGGCCCGCCCGCTCGGCGGCCTCGACGGCGACCGCCCACAGCGCGTGGAAGTAGGGCAGCGGCATCGAGGCCGCCAGCCAGCCGTCGGCGCGCCGGCCGACCCGCTCCAGGGCGTACGGGGTGAAGCCGCCCAGCAGCACCGGCGGCCTCGGGCCCTGGTGGGGTTTGGGCAGGACGGTCGACTCGGGGATCGTCCACAGGGAGCCGGTGTGGACGACCGGATCGCAGCGCCACACGGCGTCCAGGACGTCGAGGGTCTCCTCCAGCCGGGCCCCGCGGCCCTGCCAGGGCACCCCGACGGCCTCGTACTCCTCCCGCATCCAGCCCAGCCCGATGCCCACGTCCAGGCGCCCGTGGCTGATCAGGTCGAGGGTCGTCAGCGCCCGGGCGAGCACGAGGGGCGGCTGCCACAGGGCGTTGAGCGTGCTGCTGCCGAGCCGGACCCGCTCGGTCGCGGTGGCCGCCACGGACAGGGCGAGCAGCGGGTCGAGGTGGGTGCCGTACCGGACGGGCATCCGCCCTCCGCCGGCGTAGCCGTCGGGCGGGTCGAGCGGGGACAGCAGCCGGTCACCCACCCAGAGGCTGTGGCAGCCCAGGTCTTCCAGCGCCGCGCACATCCCGGCGGTGCGGTCGGGGTCGGCGAACGGGCCGAACTGGGGGACGGAGAATCCGATGCGCATCGGTGGGAGTTCCTCGATCGGTACGGGACGGGACGGGGACGGCACGTCAGGCGGTGGCGCGCCGGCCGCGGACGCGGACGGTCTCGCGGCGGTACTGCCGCTGCCCGAGGAGCTTCCACAGCACCCGGGCCGGGAGGGGCAGCCGGGCGAGGAACTCCTCGCGTTCCTCGGGCGAGGCGTCCTCCAGGATGGCGCCCAGGGCGATCATCAGCCGGTTGCGGGGCGTCTCGGCGAGGCCGCGCTCCCCCACCGCGTGCCACTGCTCCGCGCTCACGTGGAGCGCGACCAGCGGCATCACCTCCCGCTCCTCCTCGTCGAGGTGGGCGCACAGCTGCCGGTGGTGCGTGCGCAACGCCTCGGCGAGCTCGTCGCGGTCCTCGACCAGGGCTCGGGCCTGCCACCGGTCCATGAGCCGCTGGACCTCGGCGATCCCTTCGGTGAGCGCGTGGTGCTGCGCCTCCATCGCCAGGACCTGTTCGGCATCGAGGTCCAGGTGGGGCAGCAGCACCGGCCACAGCATCTCGTCCTCGCCGGTGTGATGGGTGTGCAGGCCGACGGAGTACAGCCGCCAGTGCTCGGCGAGGATCCGGGAGCGGGCGGTGTCGGCGGGGCGGACCTCCTGGACGAGTTCGGCCAGCAGGCGCGACTCGCGGCGGAACACCTGGTGGACCATAGCCATCTCGCGGGTGTAGGGGTGGACGGTGGTGACGGAAGGGTTGCTCGCGTTCATGACTCCCAGTCTTCGGGGCGCGATTGCACGCCACTTGCAGCCGACTTGCCACGCCCTGCCGCGCGGACCGTCATGAAACGGCTGATCAGCTGTTCGCGGCTCGCCCAGGAGGTCGGCGCGTCCCGGTCCGCGGTCCTGGCGAACATGCCTTGCAGAGACTGTTGGCCGACCCTCCGGCTCTCCGGGGACGGAGTGCAGAAGACGTCGAGCACTTCTTCGGCGCCGGCGCCGATGTCGCCCTCGCCTGACGGCTCGACCTCGCCTCCTCCATCCTGCTCGTCCCCTGCACCCGCACGCACCTGGCCGAGAACCTCACCACTGCTTCGGTGGGGCTCGACCGACACCGTCGCCGACTGATGCTCCGCAACCTCCTCGACGTCTTCAACGAACCCGATCCCGACCGCCGGGCCAAGGCGGTCGCCCGCTGCAAGGACGGCGTCATCGTCGGGCTCTGCACCCTCGTCACCGAGGCCCTCCCGTCGTGACCACCTGAGGTCCCGGGCGTCCTGGCGGGACGCGACGGCGTGCTCAGGGCTCGATGACCAGACGTTCGACCAGGTTGTCGCGGAGGACGAACCGATAGCGCAGGTCGACGCTGCCCCCGGGGAAGTCGCCTTCGAGGTGGTGCGTGGCGACGTAGTGGGTCGGATCGAGCTGCTGCGCCTCAGTGAGCTCGACGGTGTAGGTGAATTCAGTGGCGGAGCGGTTCAGCCACTGTTCGATTGCAGGAGCACCCTGGTACGTCCTGCCCTCGTCGATCACGATGGCATCGCTGGTGAAGGCGGTGACCGCGGTCGCGGTGTCGTGGTCTTGGTGGGCCTTCAGGTAGCGGGTGATCGCCTGGGGCAGATCGCTCGGGGTGATGGTGCGGGGCTGATGGCTCATCATGACGGTCCTCCTGGCTGTGGGGGCTCAGACGGTGGGGGTCGTACCGCCATCGATGACGTGTTCGGCGGGACCGCGGCCAGCAGGTTGACGTTGAGTTCGCGGACCCAGTCCATCTCGCCGAGCGCCGGGAATCCACCGGCCGGAGCCTCGGAGCCGCCGAGGGTGTGGACCAGGATGCCGACACCTCCCAGGCGTGCCTCCACTTCGGCGGTCACCTGGTCGGCTCCTCCGGCGGTCGACAGGTCGGCAGCGATGAAGGTCTTTTCCCCGACCTCCTCGGGGCGGCTGCGGGCGGTGACGAGCACGTCGGCGCCGGCTTCGGCGAGCCGTCGGGCGAGCGCGGCCCCGGTGCCCTTGGTGCCGCCGGTGACAAGGGCACGGCGGCCTTCGAGCGATTCGCTGACGGGGCTGGTCATGGTGTCTCCCGGTACCTGCTGTGCGTGTACGGCGCGACGCCCGGAACTGCTAAAATAGAAGCCACTAACTTCGACTTTAGCAGCAACCGAGGGGACGGCCACCTTGGCGCGCCGCATCAGGCTGGAGGACCGGGAGTGCCCGCTGTCCACGACGGTGGAGCACGTCGGTGAGTGGTGGACGCTGCTGATCCTCCACGACGCCTTCGACGGCTACACCCGCTTCGATCAGTTCCAGGAGAACCTGGGCATCTCCTCCAGCATGCTCACGGCCCGCTTGAAGACCCTCGTGACGGACGGATTGCTGGAGCGTCGGCCCTATCAGACCAACCCGGTCCGCCACGAGTACGTGCTGACCGAACTCGGGCGCTCCCTGCGCCCGGTGATCGTTGCCCTGGCCGCGTGGGGCAATGCCCGGCTGGAGCCGCACGAACGCAGCATGATTCTCGTCGACGCGGAAAGCGGGGAGGAGGTCGAGCCCGTAGTCGTCGACGCCAGCACCGGCCGCCGACTCGACGACAGCCATGCATACGTCTTCGCAGCGGGTCCTGCAGCCAGCGACGCCATGCGCAGCCGCTACGGCCACCGGCGACCGGGTCCAGTGGCCCCAACGGCGGGTACGTAGGCGGGCCACGGCGAAGAACGGCCCGGCCGGTACCCCGAGCACGCCGACGCCGTGACCGCCACCATCACTGGATCCGGCGCCCACACCGCCCAGACCCTGTTCAGCCTCTACGGCGATGCCCTCCGCCCCGGCCCGGCACCCGCCACAGACACCGGGCTCCGCGCCGCCGAGCCCCTGGTCCGCAACCACGACGGCCTCCACGAACGCCCTGCACGAGGCATCGCCCGAACCGGCCCGACGGGTGTCGGAAACCGTACTGGTGGATGCCGCTGACGCCGGCGGCCACGAGGTCCTCCTGCACGACTTCCTCACGTACTCACCAATAGTGACGGTACATAGTGGGGCAAGAGCCTCCACCGCCCCTGGGAGGCCAGATCTGACAGTTGGCACAGACACGGTTGACTGAGCGTCGGCCCTCACGCAAGACGCCGTTCCAGCGGCAGGACAGGGTTGCGGGCTCCGCCTTCGCTGATTGCGTGGTGACGAAGCGGATGAGCCACGCGGTAGGGCTGCTCACGATGACCGGCACCGACGGCCTGGCGGGAGAACTCCAGCTCCACTTCCCCCGCCGCTACGGCCGGCACTACTGGATCGGGCACGCCCTGACGAAGCACCCAGGCCAAGACGCGGATCCCCGTACCGGTACGGCCGTGGATGCTCCCCGCTGCCGCCGGCTGCGGTGCCGGCTGTTCTCCCCGCTGGGACTTCTCGAAATGCTTCAGGAGAGCCGCGGTCGCGGTCGGGACGTCGGCGAGGATCCGGACGACGCAGGGGTCCAGGGCGGAGAGCGCCTCGACGAGGTAGTCACGGCCCGGATGTTCTCGGGGCCGGGCAACCCGATCATGTCGATGCGTACGAGAGGCATCGTGGGCTCCTTCGGATCAGCGGTGGTCAGGGCTTCAGAGAGAGCCAGGTGCCGTGGTCGGCGATGCACAGGACGGAGGTGAGGCCGGCGTCGTCGAAGGCGTGCTCGAGGGCCTTGCGGCCTTCGGTGAAGTGGGCCCAGCCGGTGTAGTGGGCGGGGATGTTGACGGGGGCTCCAAGGATGGCGGCGGCCGCGGCGGCGCGGGCGCTGTCGAGGCTGACCGGGCGCTGACGGAACTTGCCGGGGACGCGGGCGGCGCCGGCGTGCAGGACGGTCGCGTCGATGGGGCCGGTGCGGCGGGCGATCTCGGTGACGGTGCGCAGGGAGGCGTTGTCGCCGCTGACGTAGACGGTGGGCAGTCCGTCTCCGGCGAGGACGAAGCCGACGACCTGGCAGTTGACGTCGCCGTCCGCGTCCCGCTCACCGTCCTCGGGGCCGTGGACGGCCGGCACGGCGGTGATGGTCAGTTCGCCGCCGTCCGGGCGGATGAGCGTGTGGGTGTCCCAGGCGCCCAGGCCCTTCGCGGGGCCGCCGAGCCGGCCGGCGCCGCCGGTGGTGGTGAGCAGCAGCGGGGCGGCCAGCGCGAAGGCGCGGCCGCGGTCGTCGAGGTTGTCGGCGTGATTGTCGTGGCTGACCAGGACCAGGTCGACGTCAGCGAGCCGGTCCTCGGTGACGGCCGGGCCCTCGGTCTTGGTCAGGTAGCCGTGCGGGCCCGGGGCGTCGAAGGTCGGGTCGGAGACGATGCGGAGCCCTCCAAGGTCGAGGACGGTGGTGGGGCCGCCGACGACCAAGGCCTGGCCATCGTGGCGGGGAAGGGGGGAAGGCGAGGCCATGCTGCTGCAGCTCCTTGGTCAGGTTGGGAGGGAGGACGGTGGGTGCCCGGGTGGTCCCGGCAGGCCCGTCCCCTGCAGCCGACCGTAGGGAGATGGCAGGGGCATGCGGAAATGCCGCTCCGGTTGCGCCTATGCCTCACCCGCATAGATGCAGGTCGCGGCCGCTTCGATGGCCGCGTCGAGGAAGCGGCGCAGCAGCGCGGAGCCGGTTCTGGCCTCCGGGCGGTAGGCGAGGCGGACCGGGCTGGGCGGTGCGCCGGTCAGCGGCAGGAAGCGCAGCGCGGGGTGGTGGATGCGGCGTTCGGCGACGTCGGGGACGATACCGAGGCCGCGTCCCGCGGCCACCGATTCAAGCCACTCGTCGAAGTTCGCGGTCTGAACGTACCGGCGGGGGCCGTCCCCGTGCGGCCAGCACCAGGAGCCGGTGGTGCCGCTGGCGGTGTTGACGACCAGGGTCCACTCACGGGCGTCCTGCCAGCGCACAGCGTCGCCGACGGCCTCAGGGTGATGGCCGCGTGAGGCGGCCCGCCCGCCGTCCTCGGCTTCCTCGCGGGCGCGGACGGCGACGCGGTGCTCGTCGTACAGGTGCACCGTGCGCACGGCGTCCCCGACCAGCCTGTCGCCGCGCACCAGTGCCACGTCCACACCCTGACGGTCGAGGTCGTCGAGCGGATCGTCGCAGCGCACCAACTCGACCTGTGCACCGGTCTCGCGCTCGAAGCGGGCGATGGCACGCTGGGCCCAGGGGTCGGGCAGCAGCCAGCTGAAACCGAGCCTCAGCGTCGACTCGTGACGGGCGGCGGCCAGAGCCGCGTCAAAGGCGGCCAGAGTCCGCTCCGCGTGGACGAGGAACCCGGCGCCGGTATCGGTGAGGGCGACGCCGCGCGACGAGCGTTCCAGCAGCCGTACGCCGAGCCCCGCCTCCAGCTGGGCGACGGTGCGGCTCAGGGCCGGCTGCGTGATCAGCAATTCCTCGGCGGCCCGGGTGAACGAGCGGCACCGGGCGACCGTGGCGAGCGCCCGCAGGTGCCTCAGCTCAATGCCGGACGCGCTCGCGGCGCCGGGCGCGGTCACCGTCGTCTCGCACTATGCCTGGTGGACATGGATGCAGCGTAACCGGCATGTCCACCCTCCGCGCCAGCGGCCTGGCGTCGCTGCGGAAGCCCCTTTCCCGGAGAAGACCGCGAAAGTGCGTGATCATGAAACAAGCGCTTGTGATGGCCGCCCACACCTGCACCGCAGCCCGGGCCGCCTGCCCGTGGCCGACCGTGCTGCGGGGTGCTGCGGGCCGCGATGGGGGTGGGCGGTTCACGTACACGCACCGTCATAGTTCGCCCCGCGATGAATCCCCACCGGAGGCCGCTTCCGTTCTACTTGTGCCATATCGTGACATTGGTTCCTCGCGGTCAGGCTTGGCGGGCGCAGGATGCGAGGCGATCGGCGAGCGCGGTGACGAGGTCGCGTAGTTCATCGGGGCGCTCGATGACGAACGGCCGGTTGAGTGCGGCGAGCACCGGAGGCAACCAGTCGAGCCGCTCCGCCCGCAGCTCGACGTGCAGCCAGCGCTCGGCCGCCGCCCGGTCCCCGCCTGCGACGGGCTCGTGCTCCTCCAGGCTCGCGACGCCGGCGGGAAGGTGGGCGCGGATCTGCTCGACCGTCCCGTGGATCCGCAAGGTCACCTCATGCCGGTACTCGGCCGTGGCGAACCCGGACAGCACGCGCTGTGCCGGACCGGGACCCATGGGCGCTTCGAATGAGCCGGGCAGGGTCCTCGCCTCTGCGATGCGATCGAGCCGGAAGGTTCGGTCCTCGCCGATCCGGGCGTCCTCGCCCGTGACGTACCACCGGCCCGAGTGGGCGACGATCCCGTACGCGTGCAGCGTGCGTTCGCTGCACCGTCCGTCGCGGTCGGTGTAACGGATCGAGACCGGTCGGCGGCGGTGCACCGCATCGGCGAGGGTGAGCAGGACCTCGGCGTCCGGGGTGTCGAATTCGCCGGGCTGATCCGTGAAGGCGAGAGCCTCCAGGAGTGTGTCGAGCCGACGGGCGATGTGCTGGGGCAGCACCCGCCGGATCTTCGCCGACGCCGTCTCGTTGGCCGTGCGCTCCGCCGTCGTCAGCCCTGCCCGGCGGCCGGCGACCAGGCCGAGCAGCACGGCCAGCGCCTCGTCGTCGCTGAGCATGAGCGGAGGCAAGCGGTACCCGGGGGCGAGCCGGTACCCGCCGTAGCGGCCGCGCACCGATTCCACGGGCACGTCCAGGTCGATCAGGTGATCCACATAGCGCCGCACGGTGCGCCCTTCGACGCCGAGCCGGTCGGCGAGTTCGGCCACGGTCCGGGTGCCGCCCGACTGCAGCAGCTCCAGGAGTGTCAGCACGCGGGCGGTGGGTCGAGGCATGTTCGCAGCGTAACGCGAATACAGGACCGATTCTGTCCACTATTTCTCCTAGCCTGCGACGTGCACGCCTCCAGTACAGCCAAGGAGATTCCCATGGACTTCGTCTCGATCCGCATCATCACCGGCGACGTAGCGCGCCTCGTCGACTTCTACGAGCGAGCCACAGGGGCGCGGGCGACGTGGGCCACCGAGGACTTCGCCGAACTCAAGACCGCGGGCGCCACCCTCGCGATCGCCGGCACGCGCACCGTCCCGCTGTTTGCCCCTGGCTCCGCCCGCCCGGCGGAGAACCACAGCGTGATCACCGAGTTCCTCGTCGACGACGTGGACCGCGTTCACCAGAACCTGACCGGCTTCGTCACCGACTTCGTCACCGAGCCCACCACGATGCCCTGGGGCAACCGGTCACTGCTGTTCCGCGACCCCGACGGCAACCTCGTCAACTTCTTCACCCCCGTCACCCCAGCGGCCATCGAAAAGTTCGCACGCTGACGCCACACACAGCCGCTCACTCGGGAGACCTGAGATTCCAGGGCTCCCGAAAGGGGGGGACATCCCGCTCGCTGCTGCGGTCCGCGTCATTCAGGTCCAGACCGCTCTGTTCCCCCTCCCGCTTGCTCCATGGCCTCGGCAAGGCTCCTGGGACGCATGTCGGTCCAGTGTTCCTCCACATAGTCCAGGCATACCTGTCGGGCGGCATCGGCGAGCACGACGGACCAGCCGGCAGGTACATCCGCGAATACCGGCCACAGTGAGTGCTGACCCTCGTCGTTGACCAGTACGTGAAAAACGCCGTCTTCGTCATCGAACGGATTGTTCACCCAAACTCCCTGTGAGCTCGTGATGCTGCGGCCTCAACGGCCCTACACCATCTGCGTCCGATGGAGTCATTCCCACGTCTTCCAGGTGCTGTCGAGGTCGTCGATCTCCTCTTGAGTCAGAGCAAGCAGTGGGAAGTCGGTGGGGGTGTGTCCTCCGGCGCCTGGTCGGGTCGATCTGCGGAACGGGCAAAGCCGCCAGAACCCGACCCGCACACACGCACGGCAAGTAGCACTCTCCGGAACCTCAGCGGGAGGCAACCCAGCATGAATTCGCCACTGACGCGGTGACCTGTGTGGCGAGACGGACGTCGACCCTGCATGGGGCCGGATACGTGGAGCCGGATTGTTCCGGACGGGCAGTGGGAGATCGCGAAGCCGTTGGGGCCGACTGCGTGAGGCGGTCCCGCACCGACTCGAGGATGCCGATCTGGTCGAGATGACCCGAGTGGTTCTCGGTCCAGCCCATGTCCGGGCCGGGGGCGAACTCACAAGTCCGAGCCCCTTGGACCGGGGCAGACCGGGTTCCAAGATGCACATCCTGTCGGGACGCGGTCGGACTGCCCCTGGTCGCTGCCGCCTCAGCCCGCTCAGCGGCGCTGACCAGTCTCAGCGGAACGCGGCGATATTGCGGGCGGCCCACTCGGCGAATGGCCGCGGGCCGCGACCGAGGACCCGCTGGACGTCCGGGCTGATGCGCAACTCGGCCGGGCTCGGGGAACCGAGGATGTCCAAAGTGTCCTCGGCGAGCTCCGCCGGCGGCGCGAGGCTCGGCATCGACGTCGGTGTCGGTGTCGGTGTCGGTGTCGGTGTCGTGCCCAGGAAGCCACAGGTCAAAGGCTTCTGCGTACTCCCACGACGCTGGGTAGTGGAGCGCAGTTTCGGGTGGGTCATGATGCACCGCCGGCTCGCCCGCGGCTACGAGACCAAGCCCGAACACTCCGAGAGCATGATCTGCCTCGCCGCCATCTCCAACCTCGCGAAGCGGGCAACCGGAGAATCCACCTCTGCCTGGCGAGCCGCATAAAACGCAATCACTCATGAACTGCGCGAACCAGACGCCCTCTTACAGCTGGACAGTGGTGCCGGGCTCGAGGCGGTCGATCGGGGTGCCGGTCAGGCCCTTCTCGCCGAGGAGATTGGCGGTGGAGTGCTGGCCGAGGTCGCTGAGCATGAGTTCGTGGATCTGGATGATGCGCTCGGGCTTGACGGTGCGGACGTAGTCGGCGGCTTCGCCGAGCTTTGTCCATGGGCCGCTGGTCGGCAGCAGGAGGGTGCGTACGGGAGCGTCGGGCGCGAAGTAGGCGTCGCCGGGGTGGTAGACGGCTCCGTCGTCGAGGAGGTAGCCGACGTTGTCGGGGCACGGGATGTCGGCGTGGATCAGCGCGTGGCGGTGGCCGTGGACGGTGGCGGTGATGGAACCGACGCTGAAGGTGTCGCCCGCGGCGACGGCCTGGACGCGGCCATCGTGGCTGCCGAGGGTGGCTGCGACCGCGGCTGTGCCGTAGACCTGCAGCCCGGGCTGGGCTTCGAGAGCGGCGGCGACGAGCTTTTCGTCGAAGTGGTCGAAGTGTTCGTGGGTGATCAGGACGGCGTGAGCCTGGGTGACGGCCTCTGCCGCGTCCGGGGTGAAGGCGCCGGGGTCGATGACCAGGCGGGTGCCGTCCTTCTCGAGCGTGACGCAGGCATGGGCGTGCTTGGTGAGCTTCACATCGGGTCCTTTCCGAGCCGACCGCATATCTACAACCAGATTGTACAGTGTGGTTGTAGATATCGCGCCGCGAACGTCGACTGCGACCTGGCTCCAGAACCCCCACCCCTCGCCACAGCGAGGGCCGATGGGAACTCCTGGAGAACCAGGCAGACAATGGAGCCAAGTTGTACAGTTTGGTTGATGGGTGTGGGTAAGCTGGCATCATGGACGAGAATCAGCTGGCCGAAGAACTTCGCCTGACCATCGGACGGCTCGTACGCACTGTGCGCACTGCCGACAAGATGCCGCCCGGCGAGGCCGCCGTCCTGGGCTACCTGGACCGCGGCGGCCCGCTGACCACCGCCGAGATCGCACAACAGCGGGGAGTCAGTCACCAGTCGGCCGCCAAGACGGTCAAAGAACTCCTGGCTCAGGGCCTTGTGCATGCCGAGGCACACCCCAGCGACGGGCGCAAGCTGTTGCTTCACCTCACGCCGACGGGAAGTGGCCGTCTGGCCGAGGAGCGCCGAAGGCGTGCGGACTGGCTCGGCGTCGCGATCAACGATGTCCTCAGTTCCGATGAACGAAAGACGCTTGAGGCGGCGCTGCCTCTGCTGTCACGCCTGGCCACACACTTGAATGGCAAGTAGCCCAGGGACTGTCGCTTGGGTCATCGAGCGCTGTGCATTGTGAAGTTGCAGGTCACGAGTCTGTGTGCGTGATGTTCGGAATGCCCACGCTGGTCGCGCACGGATGACTTCGGCGAAGATCGTTGATTGCCGGGAGACTTCGTACTTGCCGCGCACCGCCAGCTGAAGGCCAGGGCTTCGGCGGTAGGCCGTGTTTCTCCGATCATGATCGGAGCCAGATGACGAGTCGGTGTCACCCGCCGCGTCAGCGGCGGCCTGGACGGGCTGGAGCAGCCGCCCCCAGGCGACGTCGGCCGACCACAGCAGATGCCTCCTGTGGCCACGGACCGAAGCATTCGGGCAGCTCACGCCACTGGCAGCTGGTGCGCAGCCAGTGAATGATTCCGTTGATCACCTGACGGTGGTCCCGCCACCGACCGCACCGGTTGTTGCTGAGCGGCAGCAGCGGCTCCAGCACCGCCCACTCGTCATCCGTCAGATCCCCCCTGCTCAACACACCCCGAACAACGTCACATGATCGGAGAGGCACGGCTGAGTGCCGGGCACTGACACCAGGGCGCGCTCAAGCCCTCCGGGCCGTACCAGTAGGCGGTGTTGACCGCGCCGTCCTCTCCGACCCACATGACCTCCATGTGTTCCGGCTTGTGCGAGACCGCGGTGCGACCGATCGCCAATGGACCCGGGGAGAGCTGGTAACAGGTCCAGTCCTGCCCGTACCAGTACGCGCCGTCGAGGGATCGGGGGCGGCTGTCCCACCACACTTCCATGTGCCCGGGTACACGCGAGAGCGCGGCCAAAGGCGTCGTGGTGAAGTCAGTGTCCACCGGCGCGATCCCCCTGACGCGACACCTGTCGCCCTCGTACCAGTAATGGGTGTCGATCCCGCCCTCAGGGCTCCGACTGCAGGAGAAGGCCTCCATGCTGGTGGGAATCCGCGACACCGCCGCCAGGTGGGAGGACACCGCGCCGTCCCCGCTGATCTGTTCGCCGGCGATGAGGTCGGCGTCCAGAGCGCGCGGTCCTGGTCTTCGAGCAGCACCTGGCCCCCCGTCTCGTCGACCCTTGCCGCGCCCCGGCGTCGGTGAGGAGGAGCGCGAGCAGCCCCGTCACCTCGCGTTCCCGGGGAGCAGCCGGTCCAGGATCCGGGCGAGCCGCATGGCCTCGTCGGCCAGGTCAGGGCGGAGGAGGTCATCGCCGGAGCTGGCGGCGTACCCCTCCGTGAAGACGAGGTAGACGACGCGGAGCACACTGGGCAGCCGCGCGGGCAACTTGTCCGCGCCGGGGACGCGGAACGGGATCCGCGCGCTGCGGACCTTGCGCTTCGCGCGCACGATGCGCTGGGCCATCGTCGCGGTGGGCGGCAGGAAGGCACGGGCGACTTCGGGGGGCAGGCCCACGAGGAAGCGCAGGGCAGCGCAGTGTGCGCCTTGGGGGTGATGGCGGGGCGGCAGCAGGTGAAGAACAGTCGGCCTCTCGTCGGGGATGTCGTGGAATCCGGGCTCGGCGGGCCGCGGCGGCCGCCCGGTCGCTCTCCACCCGCCGCGCCGCGAGCCGCTCCGCGTACCAGGCCAGTGGCCTGTCCGGCACGCCGTCGGCCGGCCACCGCCGCAGCGCGCCATCGGCTCCGGTATCGGCCAAGGCATGGGCCCGCACCTTCGGCTGTGCCCCGTCCACCGTCTACCCCCTGCGAACGCCGCTCACCGAGCGCGGATACCTGGTCCGCGCGGACGGCGGCTACGCCCTCGGGTACCGGATCCCCGCCCTCCACCGCTCGTTCCAGAACCAGATGGGCCTGGACGACGGCATCCACGGGCTGCTGGCGCGGTTGCGGCAAGCCACCCGCGCCTCGGCCAAGTACGTGGCCTACCAGGCGACGACCTGCTGATCGCGGACATCAGAACCGCCGCCGTCGACGGCGACGAGGGCCCCGACCTCGCCGTCGGCGTCGACCCGCGCAGTCACGCCTGGGCGCACGGCAAGATCGCACTGGCCTCCGCCGGGCCGGCGGCTCGCCGCCGCTACCTCGAAGAGCCCGGACTGCGCCGGTTCACCCCGCACACGATCGCCTCCGCCGAGTGGCTCGACGAAAACTCCGGCAGATCCGCAGGACCGGAGTCGCCCTCGGCCTCGAGAAGGCCCAGGAAAGGCTGGCCTGCCTGGCGTCGCCCGTTCTCGGCGCGGACGGGGACGTGATCGGCTCCGTCTCGCTCTGCGTCCGCCCGGACGACCTGCACACCCGCCGGCAGCAGCTGATCGCCACCGTGCGGGAGGCGGCCAGGAGGCCACGCAGGTCAGCCGGCGCTGACAACGCGATGGGCTGGTGATACCGGTGTCAACCGGTATCACCAGCCGGCTATCCGCTGCTAGACCGCGGTTCCGCAGCCGCCGTAGCTGATGAAGCTGTAGGCGAGTGCCTCAGCCGGTCGGGCCCGGTCGGCCAGGGTCTGGAGATTGAGGATCGACATGTGTGTTCACCTCCTTGCCGGATGCGTAGGTCAGGGCTCTCGGTCACCGTTGGGCGCGCGACGCGCTAGCCGGCCGCGACGGTGACAAGAGTGAGGTTGTCGCAGTGCCCGATGCTCCAGGCGCTGCCGAACAGCGGCTGGTCAGCGGCCTCGGCGGCCAGGCTCTGAAGGTGCAGGACCGACATGACGGTTCTCCTCTCGTTCTCATATCACGGTGTCGTCGCAGCCCAGGGAAATAAGGCTGCCCATCAGTCGTTCCGCGTCCGGCTCCCGCTGGAGGCTCTGAAGTGCAAGGATGTGCATGGGTGTTCACCCCCTTTCCTGTCGGACCTGAAACCGGGCGAACCGTGGCTCAGATCGTCACTTGGCAGGCGATGCTGTAGTTGCTGTGCAGCGCCTCGGCACCGTCCTTGGTGGTCTCGAGCTGCTGAAGATCGAGGATGGGCATGGTTCTCACCTCCCTTCCGTTGAAGCGGGGTACCGAACCGGAGGAGCCGGTTCAGCAGGCTGACGCGGCGGTCTGTGGACTCCGACCGCCGAGCAGCGGGAGAAGGTGGTCGATCCGGCGGTGAACGGCATCCATCGCCGCGAGCACGCCGGCGGTACCGGCCGCGAGGTCCATCGACAGCCGGACCAACTGCTCACCCGGAAAGGCGAGGCCGCCGCGATGGGGAACGGAATGCCACCACAGCTCGCGCAGATGGCCCCTGATCGCCGCCTCGTCATCACCCTGCCCGGTGACGCTCAGGAAATACAGCAGTCCGGCACGGCCATGGAGCAGCCCGGGAAAGATGGTGAACTGATTCCGCGCGGCCTTTCGGATACCGGCCAGGGCGCCGGAGAACTCGGCGTCGGTGCGGTGACGCGTATAGGCCGCCAAAGCGAGCCCGATCCCGATGGAACCGGAACCGAGATAAGTAACCGCTCGCCAGCCGTCGTTGACCTGCAGCGACCCGTTGAAGTCCGCGCACCGCCCGAGGTCGCGACGCACTGCTTGTGCGGCGAGATCGAGGTAACCGCCGTCACCGGTCCGCTCGTACAGCCGCGTCAGGAACAGGGCCGCTCCGGCCGCCCCGGTCGCCCAGCCGGCGCCGGGGGTGACGCTCTCGTCACCCGGCCGGGTGAGCGCGGCTTCAGTCCGGTCGGCGATCTGGCAAGCCTGCTCCAGATAGCCGCTGTCGCCGCTGCGGCCATGGAATCCGAGGGCGGCCAAGCCCGCGCCGGGCAGCCCCGTCAGCAGGCTCAGACTGGACAACTCGCCGGTGCGGGCGATGGCCTGGCTCATGATGGAGGCGGCATGGCTGCGCCGCCCCAGCAGGTCCAGGACTGTCGCCACGCCGCACAATCCGTTGAACAGCCCGGCCGGTGCGAGGGCGGCGGTCCGGCCGGCGGCCGCGACGAGCCAGTCGCCCCATGCAGGGTCGACGGCATGCCCCGTCGCGTGCAAGGCGTAGAGGACTCCCGCGGCGCCGTGGGACAGGCCGATGCCACCCCCTTCCCTCGATCCACCGGGGTCGTTGGGGAAAAGACGGTCGGTGCGATCAGGGGTGGACGAATTCGTGATCGCGGCAGTGAGCAGCTCCCGGTTCGCTTCCCAGGTATGCGAAGCCAGTCCGGGCTCGGACGCCACGGCGGTGACACCGGCAATGGTCCGCATGACGGCGGCGGCGCGGGTGGCGTACCCGGTCGGCAAGGGAAAGCGCTCGTGCGCCCAACGCGCTATCTGGGTCGGCTTGTCGGGGACGACGGAAGCCATGGCGCAGAGCGGTACGAACTGTCCCACCCTGAGTGCGGCCAGTCCGTACCCGTCGATCTCCGTGCCGGTGACATGGCGGGGTGCGGCATATCCGGGCGCGCCGAGAAGTCCGGTACGAGGGCTGCCGATCGGGTGGGCGGCTTCCAGGTCGACGAAGGCGACGCTGCCGTCGGGACGGATGATGATGTTATGGGGGTGCAGGTCGCCGAAGACGATTCCGGTCTTGTGGACTACGGCCACCGCCTTGTCCACCCGGTCGATGACATCGAGGGTCCAGGACGTGTACTCCGCATAGTCACCATCGGTGGCATCAGGGCGGACCAGCGGCTGACGCAGCACGGTCATCTTCCCCAGGGGATCGCCTTCGACGTACTCCTGGATGAGGAAGTGGTGCTCCCAGTAGACCTCGTAGCCGAGTACGCGGGGGACGAGCCCGGTCCCGGCCAGCGCTAGGAGCATGTCGCGTTCTCGTCGGAGGCGGACGACGGCGTCCAGTCCTTCGGCGTCGAGACCTGCCAGCGGCCGCGCTTCCTTGAGGACGACAGGCTCGCCGCTCGTCCGGTCCTTGGCCAGGTATACCCCGCCGCCATTGGAGAAGTGCAGCGGCTTGACGATCTCGTAGGGCAAGTCGGCCCTGCTCACCGCGGCGAACTCGGCGATCCTGTCCTGGACGAAGTCGGGGACGGGCGCCCAGTCGGGCAGGGTGAACGCCGCTGTGCGCAGGTCGGGGACGAGTGCGCCGTCAGGCCGGGCGATGGCCGGCACCGGCTCGTCGGCCGGCCCGGTGGTCCACCGTGCGGTGTATCCGCCGTACCGGATGAATACAGGGCTGGTGTCGTTCCAGCGCAGATCGGAGAGGATGTATGGGCCGCGCTGCCCTTCCAATCCGGTGGCGAGGTCGGCCAGGAGCTCCCGGAGTTCGCCATCGTCGGCAGGGTAGATGGTAATGAACTTGCCGGAGGAGCCCCGGTGAGAGTATTTGGAGTTGAACGCCGCCAGCAATTGGGCACTGCGCAGATATTTGAAAGCCGCGCGGTGACGGGTGCAGATGGCCGCGGCCGTGTCCAGGATCGTCTGCGCGGCGTCTGCAGCAGCCGAGACGTGGATCTTCCAGCCCTGCGACGGCAGCCTCCTGCCGAAGGACACGCGCACCCAGACGCCCTCGTCCTCGATCCTCGTGCCGTTGCCGACCGGAGGTGGTGTCCATCGCGTCTTCTCGTCCCGGATTCGCTGAGGTCCCTCGAAATACACCGGATCGGCGAGACAATGCAGATGCACTTGCAACAGGTCCATCGGGGCTCCTTCGTTCACCTCGGGATCCTTTGACGAGGTCGAATGCGGTATGACCGTTGAGGTCCGTCCGCGCCGATCGGTGTATTCCACCGGCCCTCCGGTTCACCCGGGGCCGGTTCGAGGCCGGATCATCCGCCCTGTCACTGCCGCCAGTTGAGAACCGTTGTGTTCGTAGCGGCGAGTACCAAGCTGATGGGCTCCACGTACGCCTGCCGGAATTGCTCGTTGCCGCCGACTACTGTGCCCAGCGCCTGGTTGCCCGACAGCACCGCGCCACCGCTGTCTCCGCCGGACGCATCGATGTCCCTCAGTTTGATGAGGTTGTACGTGGTGTGGGGCGGATTCAAAGAGTCCGTCCAGGTCTCACCGTCGTCGACGACCGTTCCGCAGGTCCATCCGGTCTTGACACCCGACTTGCAGACATTCGCGCCCGCAGTCGCGTTGGCCCAGCCGTCGTAGGCTGTGAAACTGCCGTTGTACTGGGTGACCCATGTCCCGAAGGGGTGCCAGTTCCGCGGGCGGAGCACGCCTACGAGGGCGAAGTCGTTCCGGTCGTAGTCGCGATCTGCCACTACGCCGATCAGGCCGGAGCCGTCGTTGCGGGATACGATGTCGCCGGATTTGTCCACGCAGTGGCCCGCGGTCACCATGGAGGTGACCTCCCCCCGCTGGACCATGATTCCCGCCGAACACGTTCCCCTGGGTGTGGTCAGTCCGTCCCCGCCAACCAGACCCATTCTGGCGCTTTTGCCCGGATGGTGCTTGATGGTGATCTTCGCTGCGCTGGAAGCGGTGTTGAGACCGGCGCGAGCCAGAAGTTCATCGGCGGCCTTGGGGCTCCCCTTGCCGCCGGACTTGGCCGGCAGGTCGATCTCGACCCGATTGGTCCTCGGATTGATGCCCCATGAGGAGTCCTTTGGCGCGTGACCCCGCTGGGCGACCTTGTCCAGAGCCGCCTTGACGCGCTCCAGGTCAGCCATCGAGTAGGCCGCGTCATGGGGTACGGCTCCTGCGCCGCGAATCCTGGTGGACTCGGAAGCGTCGAGGGCGTTCGCGTTCAGGGTGCCGGCGACCGGGTCGATCCAAAGCCCCGCGAAGCGGGACCCCAGTTGCTTTCGAAGCGTTTCAGCGCTAGCCGCGAGTTTGGGCTGACGCTTGAGATTGGCGACGATGCGGGCTTTCGGTATGCCCAGTTGTGGCTGGAGCGCGGCTGCCATGGCGTCCAGGGACGGGCGCCCCGATGGTGTCCCGAGCGTCAGGTCCGGACCTCCGGCTCTGCCGGCTTCGCCGGATGCCTGCGCCGGTATCGCCACTATGGAGCCGGCGCCCACCACGGCGAGCGCGGCAAGCAACTGTGCCGTACGTCGCACCTTCACTGGCGTCCTCCTTCGTCGAGGCATGCCGCCGGTGCCCGGCAGCGTGCGGTCCGGCCGTACGCCGACGAGCCTCGTTCCAGGGAGGTCGGTTCGCCGCGGATCGGCATGGCCGTACCGTCGGCCATGCCGATCACCGCTCGATAAACGGGGCATTTGCACGGTGTTGAACAGCGCTTGGCACCGTCGTCTGCGGTCGGTGGCAAGCGCCGTACCGGACCCAGACGTATGTCCCTGAAAGGATCGGAAATGACCGTGTTCCGTTCGCAACGCTTCCGTCGCGCCTTCCTCGCCCTGGCGGCCTCGGGTGCCGCGCTCTTATCCGGCCCGGTACTCGCCGCGGCACCCGCAGCAGCACTGGGGAATCCGTCGATCCACTGCGACTCCAGCTGCCTGCTGCCGAATACCGACTGCGGTGGGACCGCGCCCACCTCGGTCGACCGCTTCACCAAGCACGCGCGGGACCGGATGGCTGAGCGCGGGATCAGCGAGGACCAGGTCCACAAGGCGGTCGAGCTCGGCGCCAGGACCGCTGTGTGCCAGAAAGACGGCAAGTGGCGTTATGAGCTGGGCTCGGCAGCCGGCATCCTGAAAGTCATCCTTGTCTGGAGCCACGACAGTGCTGCGGTCGTCGTGACGGTCTTCTGGAATGAGTAGCAGGCGACGTCATCTTCTGGGGGGAGGGCGACAGTCGTCGCCGGGCTCCGAGGGCACGCCGATGAATCCGCTCTCCTCAGCGGCTCGGCTGCTGCCATTCCGGGCGCCATTGGCCGCCCGCCAACGCCGTCCGCGTGGGGCGGGCATCACCGGACAGGCGGCCGGGCCGTGCGGCCCGGGCTCGCGATGACGGCTCGCCTCGAACCGACCGCCGCCCACGGCGCCGAATGACGGAGCGGCTCGTCACCGCCAGGGCGCGGCCGGGACGGCTGCCCGCCGGTCAGCCGTGCCTTTCCGGACCGAGCGCCGGGTCATACGCCGGTTCGCGCCCCGCGGCGGACCGGCCCTTTCGGCACTGACCGGCACCCAGCCTTCCTGTGGGACGGGGGAGCGGGTATCGGGCTGCGGTTCCCGGCACTGGACGGTCCGCGGGGCAGGGCGAAGACGGTCTCCCATCGCAAGGGCGGCCCGGTCGATTCCGATGCGCTCGATCCGGAGGTGCACCGTGACGAGGTCGAGGCGATGCGGCTCCGGCGACCTCGGTGCCGAGGGCGCCACGCGCCGTTCGATCGTCGGTGTGCACGGTCAGGGTGTGAGCGCCGCGGCTGCGGGCGTGAGCGGCGACGTGCCGGGCCAGGGCGGTGCCGGTGCCGCGACGCTGGTGTGCGTTGGCGACCTGGAGTGCGAGGTCGACGACGCCGGCTTCTTGGCTGAGCCACCCGGCGGAGGTCAGGGCGAGGGGGGCGGCCGGCGCGGTCGAGGCTGATCCAGCAGGTGCTGTGCTCCAGCAGGCGTTCGACGTGGCGCCCGGTGACGCGGGTGCGGCCCCAGCGGCGCAGGAGGTTCTCCTGCGAGCACTGCCGGCGGAGGGCGTCAATCAGGTGTCAGTCCCCAGCCCCTGCAGGGCGCGTTCTTGAACGGCGGGGCGCGGATGAATGGACCCGGCGGGGCCGGGCTTGGTTCCCTACTCGCTGCACGAGCCGCCGACCGGCGGAGCCGTCGGGGAGGTCGTGGCAGGCCAACTGCCCGACCTGGGCGCGGAGCGGGCGGGAACGCGCGTCGACCCCCTGGTCCACCGGGCTCCCCGCCTACGTCGGTGTCCGGGACATCGCCCGGGTGCAGCCGGGCGACGTCGTCCCCGTCTCGTCGGCCACCGGCGCGGTGGGCTCCCTCGCGGGCCAGCCCACCCGCCTGTCCGGGGCGTCACGGCTGCACACTGCGCGGCTTCCTCGCCGGCGACCACCGCACCGCACGCCCAAATTCGCCCGCGACATGCGGCGCTGGCTGCTCGCGGGCGCGGTGCGCGCGGACACCACTGTGGTCGCGGGCATCGAGCGCCTGGTGCCGGCGTTCCTCGGCCTGTTGAGCGAAGCACACACCGCAGAACGGCGGTGCGCCTCACTCCCTGACCGGCTCAGGCGCGCTGACTAATGCCGGCTTCGGGTGCAGCCGGGGCTCAGCCTCGCTGACGTGAGCCCCCGACCGGCCTGCTAACTGAGCGCGATGAACCGGTCCCACCCTGCTGTGCCCACAGGGAACGGGCTGTCGAGGCCCTTGATAGTGACCTTCGGGTAGAACAGCAGTCCGGCTTCACTGTCATGGGTCGTCGCCCACAAGTCGGCGGCGCCATCGTTGTCGCCATCACTGCCGGAGGCGATCAGGGGTCTCTCGGCGGCCGTCCAGCCGCTGGCGATCTGGTGCCGTTTGCTCATGTCGGCGAGCCCTTCGCCGGCAGGTCCCGTTCCTGGGTATACGTACAACTGTCCGGTGTCGCGCTGGCGGGCCAGGAGGTCCACGTGACCGTCACCGTTGACGTCACCCGGTGCCGTGAGGTCGAAGCCGTCCCAGCCACCGTCACCGATGAGGATCGGTTCGGTCTCGTCGAGATACCAACTGCTGGACCCGAGGTAGAGCCAGAGGTGTTTACCTTCCTTTACCAGGAGGTCAGGGAAGGAGGGAACATCGGACTGGCCGTCGTTGTCAGCATCGTTGGGGCCGTCAACGTCTCCGATGGCGATAATCTGCTGGGCGTGTGCCCAGTGGTTGTTCGCAGGATCGTAAGCGCGCAGCTCCTGACTTCCCATCGAGCAGCCTTGCGGTTGGCCGTCGACCTCCTCTGCCATGTCACTACAGGCATAGCCGACACCGTTGTTGGGGTGGACGAAAAGTCGTCTCGTACCGTCGGGCTGGAGACGGGCGGAGACGAGGTCCTCGTAGCCGTCTCCGGTCCAGTCGCCACGATGAGTGATCAAAGCGTTGGTGAAGTTCTCGGCACTGACGACCGTGGCTGGTCCGACGCCGCCCTTTCCGGTACCGCTGTACAAGCGTAGATCGCCATTGGTTCGCACACCGTAGAGGTCGGGGTTTCCGTCTCCATTGAGATCACCGGGCCTGTCGGTGGTCTTGGGGCTATTGGCGTAGAAGAAATAGGTTTGCGTATCGGAGGGGTTGCCAGCCCGGTCGAAGCTGCGAGCGAAAACCTTGTGAGCGCCGACGGCCAGCGGGGTGAGGCTGATGGTGGCCTTTCCGCCCGCGGAGGGCGGGGCGGTGGTCCGGGCCTTCCCATCCCAATCGGTCCAGTACTCGTACTTGACAACATCCTTGACGCCGCCCGAGCCGAGAGTGAAACGGCCGGGCGTGCGGGCGATACCGGTCACGGCGGGCCAGCCGTCGCCGCCATCAGGGTAGTCGGACGAGGAGACGTCCGGCATGGCGCTGGGCCGCGACTTGTCGACAGTGAAACGGCAGGGGGCGTTCGGGGCCCACGAGGAGACGCTGTTGCCGTCGTCGGCCCGGACCTGCCACGAGTGGGCGGCTCCGTCCTTGAGGACCGACTTAGACCGTGTCCTACATGGTGGGTTGGTGGTTGGTCTGGTCATGGGGAGTGGGCGGTGGGGCTGGATTGTTCCGGATGGTTTGCGGCGGCTGGCGAAGCCGTTGCTGCCTGCGGCGCGGGTGCGTCCGCAGGGCGGTGGGGTGGCGAACATCGATGACGAGGCGGTCTTCGCCGCGATCGTCTACGTGCTGGTCAGCGGCTGTGCCTGGCGGGCACTGCCTCCGTGTTTCGGGGCCTCGAAGTCCACGGTCCACCGCCGGTTCCTGATCTGGTCACGGGCGGGAGTCTGGGGCCGGCTGCATCAAAAGGTCCTCGAGCTCCTGGACGGCAGGGGACTGGTCGACCTCTCGCGCACGGTGCTGGACTCCGCCCACATCCGCGCCAAAAAAGGGGCGAACTCACAGGTCCGTCGCCCGTGGACAGGGGCAAGCCGGGCTTCAAGATGCACATCCTGTCCGATGCTGCAGGGCTGCCCCTCCGCGTCGGACTCTCCGCGGCCAACACCCACGACAGCCTTGCCCTGAAACCGATGCTGTCCCACTTCCACATGGGACACGAATCCCACGCGGGGGACTCCAAGCCGCAAAGGCTCCACGCCGACAAAGCCTACGACGTCCCTCACCTGCGGAGATGGCTGCGGGGCAAGCGTATCGGCGTCCGTATCGCCCGCAAGGGCATCGACTCCAGCGAACGACTGGGGCGGCGGCGCTGGGTGATCGAGCGCACGATGTCCTGGCTGACCGGCTACCGCCGGCTCACCATCCGATACGAACGCCAACCCCCCAACTGCCTGGCCTTCCTCGGCCTCGCGGCCGCGCTCTGCTGCTACAAACGGCTCCTCAAGCTCACCATGTAGGACACGGTCTAAGGCGTGTCCGACGGGTCGCGTGACCGAGTCGTGCTGGCGTCGTTCTGGTCGACGTGGGGCGAGGGGATCTGTCGGATCGGGAGTGGGCCCGGCTTGAGCCGCACTTGCCGAAGAACACGGGACAGGGCCGGGGCCCACCACCGCCCGGCACGGATACCAGGCCGACGCAGGTGACCCGCCCACCACCGGAACGGACGAGGCGATCGGCCGCTCATGCGGCGGGCTCACCACCAAGATCCACCTGGCGAGCGACGGCGGCTGCCGTCCACTCGTCGTTCTGGTCACCCCCGGGCAGTGGGGTGACGCCCCGCAGATGATCCCGATCCTGGACCGTATCCGTATCCCGCGCCCGGGCGGCGGGCACCCGAGGACCCGCCCGGACCACGTCTGCGGGGACAAAGCCTATAGTTCCCGCCGCAACCGCCGTTACCTGCGGCGGCGGCAGATCCGGCACACGATCCCCGAACGCCGGGACCAGCGGGCCAACCGCCAACGCCGTGGAAACCGCGGCGGCCGACCCACCGGCTTCGACCGGACTCGCTACGCCCGCCGGAACGAAGTCGAACGAACCATCAACGCCCTCAAGGCATTCCGCGCCGTAGCAACCAGGTACGACAACAGAGCGTACGTCTTCCAGGGCACCGTCACCCTCGCCGCGATCCGGCTATGGCTCGGGTGAGAACCTGCCGGACAGTGCCTCGGGGTCAGGGGTGGACCGCCGCAGATGCATCTGCTTGCAGTACTTCTGGTCGAACCAGAGGCGGCGGTTCTCGACGACCTTGTCCAATCGCAGGTTGTCGAACTTGTGGGTGGAGCCGTCGGCGGCTTGGGCGGAGACGCGGATTCGTTCCAGGCACCAGTCGGGACGGCCGCCGCCCGAAGGCTCGAAGCGCACGCAGACCGGGTACACATCCAGGTCTTCGGTGTCGAGCTGGAGCCTGCGGGGGTCGTTGTACTCGGCATTCTTGACCCGGCTCCACCTTGAAGCCGTCGACGCTGATACCAGAGGTGTCCTGGTCCCCAAGGACGAAGATCTTCTTCACGCCGAAATGGAAGTCGGGCGTGCAGGGTCAAAGCCAGTCGACTCGGCCGCCGCGCTCGGCCCTTCGGCTTTCAGAGCGGCCGAATCACCGACAATCACTGTCCGTAAAGAATCTGATTCGTATGGTGACACGTATGGGAGAGTCGATCCGCGCTGACTGCGCGCCCTCCTTCTCACGATGGGACCGTCTATGTCGCCTGATCTGTCGGTTTCACGGGATGAGCGTCTGAAGCGGCTGCGTCAGCGGCTGCAGGGCGGAATGCCCGCCACCACCTTCGAAGGGCGGGTGGAGGCTTCGAAGGGGGCGCGCCTGCTGTACGGGGTGATGCTGCACGGCGCCGCCCGCCTCCAGGCCGGGCTGGAACTCACCGATCTCGAAGCGCGGCTGGTTCGGCCGGTGGCCCAGTTGCTGTCGGAGGAGGAGGTGTGCGACTTCGGCCGGGTGTACCAGGAAGAGGCCGCCACCCGTTCCCAGCTGCTCCCGGACACCCTCGCCGCACGCCCGGTCTCCGAGGGGTACTCCATCGAGGACCTCATCCGGGATCTGCCCGCGTTGCGCGAGGAGATCGCGGCGCAGGCGAACGTGAACACGGTCGACCTCGACTCTCTCCCTCCTGCAGGGGAGGACAGTGCCCCTGCCGCGCCGGACTCCGAGGAGTTCCAGCAGGGGATGGCCGCCTACGGGTACGGGGCGACGCTGGTGACCGCCTCCGAGCACCAGTCGGTCGCGCAGGACAGGCCGCCGCTGCAGGTCGACATGACGCTGCCCAGGTTCTACTGCCGCGTGGAGTCCCATGAGCTCAGCGGGTCGAACGAGATCTACTGGGCCCTGGCCGCCGGCGCCGACGAGGGCCTCAAGCAGGAAAGCATCACCCGCACCTACGGCGATGTGGACGAGGGCGAGACCCACAACATGGACGCGAACACCGTCCTGTTCCGTGGGCAGGTCAGCAAGGTCCTCCTCGTCCACATCGAATGCTGGGAGGAAGACGAGAAGGTCGACCCCGCGCTGGCGGAAACGATCAAGGAGATCGCGACCGCGCTGCAGGACACCGCCGACATCATGAGCGCCCTGCCGGCCGGCACAAAGTGGGAGCTGGTAACCGACTTCGTCGCAATGCTCGGCAACATCGGCCACCTAACCCGGAGATCATCGGCTGGCTCGCAGACGACCTGCTCAGCCACCGCACCATCGCCTTCGACCGCGCAGCCATGGACGTCTGGGCCGACCCGGTCTTTCCCAACCCCGACACCACCTGGTGGTTCCAGGGTCCCGGCCAAGCGGAAGGGCACTTCTCCCTCGACATCCGCGGCAGGTACTCCCAGCCCAGCAGCAACAGTGTCACTCTCCTCACCCACAGTGCCGGCTGGGGTGCCCCGACACTTCCGTGGCCTGGCTCCAAGACGCCCGATGCCCCCGCGCTGGCCATGCACAACGGCAACCTGTACTGCGCGGTCCGCGGTCTGGGCAACCAGGTCTACGTCAGCCGGCGAGAGACCGACGGACGGTGGACCGGCTTCGGCCAGGTTCCCGGCGTCAGCACCCTGTACCCCCCGGCTCTGGCCTCCTTCAACGGCCAGCTCTATCTGGCCGTCAGACGCTCCGCCAGCGACACGACGAACAACAGGGCATGGGTCATGTCCTCCGTCCGGGGCGACAGCTGGACCACCTCCTCCTCCGCCGGCTGGTGCGAGACCGGCCCCGCCCTGGCCGTCCACAACAACCGGCTGTGGCTCGCCACGTTCCATGGCAAGAACTACCGCAGCCTCATGGTCGGCAGTATGGACACCGGAGGCACCTGGCAGACGGCAGTGGAATGGCCGGCCCACGAGTCCTACAGCGCCCCGGCCCTGGCCGTCTTCAACGGCAAGCTCCACCTGGCCTACCGCAATCCCGGCGACAAGATCTGCGTTACGGTACGCGACGACCGGTTCAACTCCGACAACCGCTGGCCCGCCCCCATCCTGCTGCCGGGATCGACACCCAACGCTCCCACCCTCGCCGTGCGCGGTACCGCCCTGCACTGCGCGGTGCGCGGCGGAGACGACCGCATCCATCTCTGCTACACCACCGCCACCGGCTGGACCACCTTCGCTCCGGTCACTACGGCCGGGAAAAGCCTCTCCAGCCCCGCCATGGCCGCCTCCGGCAACGACCTGAACATCGTCTACCGAGCCCTGCACTAGCCATCACCGTGCCCGCCGATCCCTCACCGCCGCAGACCAGGACCCCTCCAAGGACGCCGTGGTGACAGACAGCGGTGGATGGCAGGGCCGTGATCCTCTGGCGAAGGCCAGGCCACCAGTGGCCTGGCCCTTCGCTCGAACCATCGGTCAGAAGAACAAGGGTGTCCCCGCCCCGGAGAACGCGAAGAAGCCGGGCATCAAGACGGGGAAGAACGCGGGCAAGAACCCCTTCGGTCGCCTCGCTGTACCGCTCGCTCGCCGAGGCCGAAGACTCTGCGACGGGCTCCAGGCGCACGTCACCCGCTACCCGCCCGCCCTGCCCGAGCCCGAGGGCCTGTCCACACATGTACGGGCCACCTGCAGCAACGTCCTGCCGATGCGGTGAGACGCCCGGCTTTCCCCGCTGCATGACCGCGGCCATGCACGCGCCCTGGACCCCAGCAGGCGGCTCGCCGAGCGCGGATCGCCCGACCTCCGCCCCATCACCGACCCATCGGACACGCCCTAGAAGCCCGGACGGCATCTCGGGATTGTCCGGCAGGTCACCCCCGCAGCCACGACCGGATCTCGGCAAGAGTGACCATACCGTGAAATACGTACGCTCTCTTGTCATATCGGGTCGCCACGGCGCGGAAGCCCTTGAGCCCGTCCACGGTGCGCTCGACTTCATTCCTGCGGGCGTACCGTGCCTGGTCGAAGCCGGTAGGCCGGCCGCCGCGGCTTCCACTGCGTTGGCGGTCGGCCCGCTGGTCCCGGCGTTCGGGGATCATGTGCCGCATCTGCCGTCGCCGCAGGTAACGGCGGTTGCGGCGGGAACTGTGCGCCGGCAGGTCCCGCCACGGGACACCGGTCCGCAGCCGGAACGAGATCCCGTTGATCACCTTGCGGTGACACGCCCACCGCCCGCCCCGTCCCGTGTTCTTCGGCAAGTGCGGCTCAGGCCGGGCCCACTCCCGATCCGATAGATCGCCTCGCCCCACGCCGGCCGGAGCTACCACGGCACGGCTCGGTCACGCGACTCATCGGACACGCCTTACTGAGCGTTTGGTCTGGTGATTCGTGTTTGGTTCCTGACTCAGGTGTCGCGCCAGTTCGGAGTGGCTTCGCCGGTGAGGCGACGGCTCATCAGCGAATCCTCCCCGAACTGGCGCGACACCTGGACTCCGAACCAGACACGAATCCCAGGACAAAACGCTCAGTCAGCACGCAACGCCCCAACGTGTCGCCCCACGGTCTGCCGCGGGCAGTAACCCCAGGTAGGCGCGGCAAGTTGTTGGAGACGTGACCCAGGCGAATGATCACACTCATCCGATGTCCGACGCTTCTGCAGCAGCCTCCGTGCACCTGGCCGGCCCCACCCCGCCCGGGCGCGCGGAGGCTGACAGAGACGTCGCGGTGGTGGGTGTGGGGATCCGGCTGCCTGGGGCGATCCGGTCGCTGGACGGGTTGTGGGCGGCGCTGGCCGAGGGGCGGGACCTGGTCGGAGAGGTGCCGGGCGATCGGTTCGACGTGACGCGGTTCGTGTCGGCCGACGGACGTCCACGCTCCGGCCGCACGTACACGGCCGCGGGCGGATTTCTTGATGACGTAGCCGATTTCGACGCGGAGTTCTTCGGCATCTCGCCTAAAGAGGCATCCGTGATGGACCCGCAGCAGCGGCTGATTCTGGAGTGCGCCGTCGAGGCGTTCGGCGATGCGGGCATCGACCCGGTGGCGCTGGCCGGCAGCGACACAGCGGTGATCATGGGCGTGTCGTCGCACGGGTACGGCGATCTGCAGCAGCGGCGGCCGCGGACGACCAACGCCTACTCCATGATCGGTATGGCGTCCTGCAACACCGCGAACCGGGTGTCGTACTTCTTCGACCTGCGCGGCGCTTCGTTCGCGGTCGACACGGCGTGCTCGTCGACGCTGACCGCCGTGCATCAGGCATGCGAGGAGGTGCGGTCCAGGCGTAGTGCACTCGCGCTCACGGGCGGCGTCAACGTGCTGCTCAACCCGTGGGAGAGCGTCGGGTTCGCACAAGCGTCGATGCTCTCGCCCACCGGGCGGTGCCACGTGTTCTCCGAGCACGCGGACGGCTTTGTGCGCTCCGAGGGTGCCGGCGTGCTCGTGCTCAAGCTGCTGACGGCGGCGCTGGCGGACGGCGACCGGATCCACGGGGTGATCCGCGGCAGCGGTGTCAACGCGGACGGCCGTACAGTCGGGCTGGCGCTGCCGAGCGCGCGCAGCCAGGCCGCGCTGCTGGAGCGGGTGTACGCCGAGGCGGGCATCAGTGCAGCCGAGGTGGCGTACGTCGAGGCACACGGCACCGGTACCCAGGCAGGCGACCCGGTCGAATGCGCGGCACTGGGTGAGGTGCTCGGGCGGCGACGTGCCTCTGGTACGCCGCTGCCGATCGGATCGGTGAAATCGAACCTGGGACACCTGGAGGCGGCGGCCGGAGTACCCGGCCTGCTCAAGGCGCTGCTGGTGCTGAGGGAACAGCGGATTCCCGCGACACTGCACACGGCTCCTCTGAGTTCGCGGATCGACTTTGCGAGCCTGGGCCTGGATCCGGTGGCCGAACCCCGTGACCTGTCGGGAAAGCGGCTCGTGGTCGGAGTGAACTCTTTCGGCTTCGGCGGGGCCAACGCCCACGTGGTGCTGACCGCGGCGCCGCAGACGTGCGATCGGTCCGGCTCGGACAGCGTCGACGGCCTTCCGTACGACCGGTCACGTCCTGGTCGTGGAGGCCCGTTGCCGCTGGTGGTGTCAGCCCGTACACCGGAGGCGCTGGAGGCAGCCGCCGTCCAATGGGCCGAGCACCTGGAGGGAGTGGTACCGGATGCTTTCTACGACACGGCCTACACGGCGTGCCGTCGTCAGGCCCGGTACGAGCATCGCATCGCCTTGCTGGCCGACGATCCGTCAGCGGCGGCACGGTCGTTGCGGCGGGCGGCACAGGGTGAGCCCGCGCCGGCTGCAGCTCGCGGGATCGGTGTGGAGCGCGGTCGTATCGGGTTCGTCTTCAGTGGCAACGGCTCCCAGTGGGCTGGGATGGGAGCGGAACTCCTCGGTACCGACGCCTCCTTCGCAGCCGAGGTGAATGCGGTGGATGAGGTGTTGCGCCCTCTGCTCGGCTGGTCGGTCAGGGAAGAGATGGCCGCACCCCGCGGGCGGGAGGTGTGGCAGCGCACCGAGATCGCCCAGCCGATGTTGTTCGCCCTGCAGGCCGGGCTGGTCGCGGCTCTCGCGGCACGCGGCTTCGTTCCCGCCGCAGTGTGCGGGCACAGCGTGGGCGAGGTCGCGGCCGCCTACTGCGCGGGAGCCCTGGACCGTACGGCCGCCTGCCGGGTGATCGCCGCGCGCAGCCGGGCCCAGGGCACGACCGCCGGGTGCGGCAGGATGGCGGCCGTCGGGCTCAGCTCCTCGGACGCCGAGAAGCTGATCTTCGAGATCGGTCAGGCGAAGCGGCTGGTCGTCGCCGGGAGCAACAGCGTTCGTGACGCGACGGTCGCCGGGGATGCCGATGCGCTGGCCAAACTCGGAGAAGTGCTCGGCGAGCGCAATGTGTTCTTCCGCGACCTCGGGCTGGATTACGCCTTCCACAGCCCGGCCATGGACGAGTTGCGCGGGCCCCTCGCAGCCACACTGTCAAGGCTCCCGACCCGGCCCGCCCGCATCCCCCTGGCCTCCACGGTCAGCGGGCGGCTCACCGGTGACGAGGCACTCGACGCCGTCTACTGGTGGCGCAATGTCCGTGAACCCGTCCGGTTCGCGGAAGCGGTGGACGCACTCGTCAGCGAGGCCGGCTGCGATGTGATGGTGGAGATCGGCCCGCACCCCGTGCTCGGCACCTATCTGCGGCGTGCCACGACGGATGCCGGTCGTCCCATCGCCGTGATCCCCACGCTCACACGCACTGCCTCAAGCCCTGGCGGACTCGACTCCACCGTGGCCCAACTACTGGCGTGCGGAGCCGAGACCGACTGGAGCATCCCGTTCCCGCGTCTCGGACAGGTGGTCGACCTGCCCGCCTACCCATGGCGGCGCGAACGCCACTGGAACGGCGCTCCCGGATGGTGGCTGGAGACCCCGACCGAGGAGGACGGCGAGCCGACGCAGCCATCCCACGCACTGCTCGGCGCACGGCTGCCCGGGGCTCGACCCGCTTGGCAACAGGAGCTCTCTTCCGGAGCCCTGGGCTGGATGGCCGACCACCTGGTCGGCGAGACCGTGGTCGTACCGGCGGCAGGCTACGTGGACATGGCGCTGGCCCTTGGGCAGGCCGTACACGACGCACCTGTCGAGGTACACGACATCTCGATCAGCCGTGCGCTGAGCCTGCCGGGAGACGACGAGGACCGAACCGTGTCCGTCCACACCGCGCTGGAGCGAGACGGCGCCTTCACCGTCTCCAGCCGTGACGGACATGGCGGTACGTGGATCGAGCACGCCCGCGGCAGAGTGCGTGAGCTGCTGCGAGCGTGCCCGTCCGGCACCGACCCGCATGCGCTGCGCGCCCGTCTGCCCCACGAGATGAGCGCAGCCGAGCACTACGCGCTCTGCGTGCACGCCGGACTGCCCTACGGCCCCGCGTTCCGTACGCTGACCGTCCTGCGCACCGACGCCGGTGACGGCCGCGAGGTGCTCGCCTCCTACGCGGCCGCCGTCGACCTCGCCGACGCGCCCATCGCGCACCCGACCCTCCTCGACGGCGCACTCCAGGCGGGCCTGCCGCTGCTCGCAGCGGCCACCGACCGACCGACCGACCCCGGCAACGCACCGGCCGCCTTCCTGCCCGTCGGGATCGACACCGTGCGCTGCTGGCAGCCGCTGCCCCGGACCGGCCTGATCCATGTGCGCCTGCGTGCCCGCACCACTCGCGAGGCCGTCTGGGACATGACCGTCATGGCTGACGACGGCACCGTAGCCCTGGAAGCGCTCGGCTGCCGACTGCGCCGCTTCGATGCGGCGCGCGCCCAAGCGGCCCAGCAACTCACAGAGGTTCTGCGCGCCGCCCCGCTGCCCACTCCCTCCGCCACGTCGCCGTGGCCCATGCCCGCAGTGACCCTCGCCGCCTGCGCGGGAGGGCTGTCGCGGGCCGTCCAAAAGTGGCGGGCACACCCGTACGCCCGCGCCCGCGTCCTGCACCTGACCGCGCACCTGACCGCAACAGCCGTACGCGAACTTCTGCCAGAAGCAGCGGAGTTCAGCATTGACGACCTGCTCGCGGCCGGCGTGCAGGCCCGGCATCGCAGGCTGCTGACCTCCCTGTTCCAGAACGCCGTGGAACAGGGCGTCCTCACTGCCCACGAGAACGGCCGGTGGCACGTGGCCGAGAAGACGCAGCTGCACCGGCTCTTCAGGGAAGCGCTCCTGGCCTTTCCGGCCGAGGCCACTTCCGCGCAGATCTACGGCGTCTGCGGTCTGCACCTGGCGGAGGTGCTGCGCGGGCGCACCGATCCGCTCGCGCTGATGTTCGCCGAGCCGGACGCCCTCGCCGCGCGCTGCTACGACAGCACGCCCGTGATGCACTACCAGTACCGCACCGCCCGGCTCCTGCTTCAAGCAGCTGTCGCGGCCTGGCCCGAGAGCCGACCGCTGCGCGTGCTGGAGGTCGGCGCCGGCACCGGCGGCCTGACAGCTGCGCTCCTGCCTCATCTGCCGCCAGAGCGCACGCACTACACCTACACGGATGTGTCCTCGGCGTTCTTCCCCGCAGCCCAGGAGCGTTTCGTCGACCACGACTTCGTCCACTACCGCTGCCTCGACCTCGACGCCGACCCTGCCGACCAAGGCTTCACCCTTGCTGCGTACGACCTCGTCATCGCCGCGAACGTGCTGCACGCCACCCGGGATCTGCGGCGCACCCTTCACCGGATCGGCGACCTGCTGGCCGACGGCGGACAGCTGCTCGCTCTGGAGAGCCACGATCTGGCCACGCTCACACCGGTGTTCGGGCTTCTGGACTCCTTCTGGAACGTCGAGGACACCGATCTGCGGCCGAACGGACCGCTGCTGGCACGGGAGCAATGGCCCGGGCTGTTGGAAGAGTGCGGATACACCGGCACCGTCCAACCCGGCGATGCCGCACAGCCCGCGTATCACGACCACTCCGTCATCCTCACCGCCCGGGCCCCGCGTCCCCCAGCGGTGACCGCAGCGCCGGAACCGCGCTTCGCACGCCCTCCCGTGGTGGCCGACCTGACTGGCGGGCCGCTCGCCCTGGCAGCCGCCGCAGCCCTGAGTGTCGATGCGCAGCCTGCGAGTGAGACCCCGCAGCGATGGTCCGAGCTCCTCAGGGACACCGACGACGTGGTCCTGCTGGCCGAGCCGGGTGGAGTCGGCGCGGCATCCGCGACAGAGACTGCCGTCCGTCACTTGGCCGTGCTGCGAGCCCTGGCCACCGCCACCCGGCAGTTGCCCGAGGACCGTGAGGTCACTGTGTGGCTCGTGGTCTGCGGAGCCCGGGACATCCCACCGACCGCCGCCGCGGCCGTCTGGGGAGCGGCCCGCAGCCTGGCCAACGAGCAACCGCGGCTGATCGTGCGGCGCATCGCCCTGGCAGCCGGCGCCGAGGACAGGCTCGCCGAGGAGCTGACGGCCCGCCCGGCCGACGACGAGGTGCTGCTGACCCGCCATGGACGATTCGTGACGCGGCTGCGTCCCTACGCGTCGCATGGGGTGCCGGCTCCGGCGACAGGGATGGCAGGAAGTGCCGCCTCATACACGCTGACGCTGAACGATGCCGGTCTGCGCTACCGGCTGGGCTGGCGTCAGGTCCACATGCCTCGTCCAGCAGCGGGCGAGATCGTGGTCGAGGTCGCGGCCGCAGCGCTCAACTACCGCGACATCATGACCGCGACCGGCCTCGTACCGCCGCCTGAGGCGCCGCACGGACTCGACGCGGAACCGATCGGCCTGGAGTGTGCCGGCACGGTCGTCGCCGTCGGCGCCGGTGTCGAACACATCAGCGTCGGCGACAGGGTCGCTTGCCTGGCCATCGGCTGCTACGGCTCACACGCGCGGACTCGCGCGGACCGGGCGATTCCGCTCCCGGACGGGATGGACTTCACCGAGGCCGCAACACTCCCGACGGTCTTCTTGACGGTCCAGCACACCCTGGGCCACCTGGCCCGCCTACGTCCAGGCGAATCAGTGCTCGTGCACGGCGCGGCTGGAGGCGTGGGCCTCGCCGCCCTGCAGTACGCCCAGCACATCGGCGCCCAGGTCATCGCCACCGCCGGGACCGCCGGCAAGCGTGACCTGCTGCGGCTGCTCGGCATCGATCACGTTCTCGACTCGCGCACCCTGCGCTTCGCCGATGAGATCGACACGATCACCAACGGCCGGGGCGTGGATGTCGTCCTCAACTCCCTGGCGGGCGACGCCATGGCGCGCGGTCTGCGCGCCCTCGCACCGCACGGCCGGTTCGTGGAGCTCGGCAAACGCGACTTCCTCGCCGACAACTCCCTTGCCCTGGCGCCCTTCCGCGACAACCTCTCCTTCTACGGCGTGGACGTAGCCGCCCTGCTCACCGACGCCTCCCCACTGGCCGACGCTCACCTGGCGGCGATCACCCGGGCCGTCCACGCGGGTACCTACCGCCCGCTGCCCTATCGCGTCTACCCGGCCACCAGGATCCGCGAGGCGTTCGCGGTCATGCAGCACTCCCGGCACATCGGGAAGGTCGTTGTCACCTTCGACCCCGAGGACCCCGTGCCCGTCTGTCCCCCTGTCGCTCCCCTCGTCCTTGATCCGGAGGCGAGCTATCTGGTCACCGGCGGACTGGGCGGCTTCGGCGCAGCCACCGCCCGCCACCTGGCCGCCCGCGGGGCCCGCCATCTGACTCTGATCGGCCGGCGCGGTGCGCACACGCCCGGCGTCGCCGAACTGACCGCAGATCTCACCGCGCTCGGCGTGCGGGTCAATGCCTGTGCCGCCGACGCGGCCGACCTGGACGCCATGCACCGCATCCTCGACGACCTCGACGCCGAAGGGCGGCGTCTGGCCGGAGTCGTCCATGCCGCCATGGTGCTCGACGACGCTCCACTGCAAGAACTGGACGACGAGCGGGTACGGGCCGTTCTGGCTCCCAAGATGGCTGCCGGGCTTGTGCTGGACGAGCTGACCCGCGACCGCCCGCTCGACTTCTTCGTCGTCTACAGCTCAGTTGCCGCCGTCGTCGGCAATCTTGGACAGTCCTCGTACGCGGCCGCCAACCTCGCCCTCGAAGCCCTCGTACGCGACCGGTGCGCATCCGGGCTCCCCGCCCTTGCCGTTCAATGGGGAGCGATCGCCGGTGTCGGGTATGTGCATCGCACCGAACGCGACGGCGAAATGACGGCGCTGGGCCTCGGAGGACTCTCCACCGCGGACGCGTTCGCCGCCCTCGAGCGGCTGCTCGCAGACCCCAACGCCACGGCGATCACCGTGGGGCACCTCAGCTGGGGAAGGATGCACCGCTTCCTGCACAGCCTCGCCGCACCGCGTACGGCCGCATTGCTGCCCCCGGCCGAGCACACCGACGGGGCGGAGCAGCTGCGCCAAGTGCTGGAGCAGGCCGTACCCGACGATGCCGCCGCACTCGTCGAGGACGTCCTGGCCGACCTGCTCGCCCACGTCCTGCAGACCACACCCGACCGCATCGACCGGACCCGGCGCCTGGACCAGCTGGGCATGGACTCCCTGCTGGCCGCCGAACTCGCGACCCTGCTGCAGCAGCGGCTCGGCTGCGAGCTGCCCACCATGGAAATCGCCGGACTGCCGAACCTCGCCGCGCTCGCCCAGCGCGTACTCGGCCTCCTCAACGCCACCCGCTGACAAGCCCGATGAGGACCGATTCCGTGCCCACACTTGTCCGTCTCACCCACCGTCCGGCGGCAGCCGTACGCCTGTACTGCCTGCCGCCTGGTGGTTCCGGCCCGGAGTTCTACCAGCCCTGGGCTGACCTGCTACCGGCCACCGTCGAGCTGTACACCTTTGTCCTGCCCGGCCGAGGCAGCCGCCGCGACGAGCCATCGCTGACCGACCCGAGTGCACTCGCCGCCGCACTCACCTCCCTCACCGACGACGCCTCCGACGCACGGCCCTCAGCCCTGTTCGGACACAGCTTCGGCGCGCTGCTCGCCTACGAGACCGCGCGACGCCTGCGCCGCACCGCTCGGCACGAGCCCGCACTCGTCGCCCTCTCCGCCTTTCCCGCACCCCACCAGCGGGACTTCGACCGACTCCTGGCCACCCTGCTGACGTCGGGCCTCGACGCGTTTACCGACTTGGTAGGGCCGCTGCCCGCCGAACTCCTCGAAGACCCGGTGACCGTGGCCCGCCTGTGCACGCCGCACCTCGCCGATCTGGTTCTCGCCCTGCACCACCGCCACCACGACGAACCACCCCTGCAGGCATCCCTGGCCCTGTACGGAGGCGACGCGGACCCCTTGGTTCCGCCGGAATGTCTGGAGAGTTGGAACGACCTGTTCACCACCCCCACGACGCCCCACCTCTTCGCCGGGCGCCATACCTACCCGCTGTGCCAGGCCACCGTCCTGGTACAGCAGCTCACCAAGGACCTGCACAAGGCAATCCGTTGATCCGTGACCGTGAGGGCTGGGTAGCCTCAGTTGTCATCTGCCTCGGCGTGTTCCTGCTCGGCATGGACCTGACCGTCCTCAACGTCGCTGTACCCGACCTGGACCGCGACCTGAAACCGTCCATGGCCCAGGTCCAGTGGATCGTCGACGGCTACGCCTTGGTCCTTGGCGGCATCGTCCTGACCGCCGGAGCCCTCACCGACCGGATCGGCCGGCGCCGCGCCTTCATGATCGGCCTGACCATCTGCGGCACCACATCCGCGCTCGGAGCCCTGGCCGGGAATCCGGACTGGCTCATCGCCGCGCGCTGCGGCATGGGTGCCGGGGCTGCCCTGCTCATGCCGGCCACCCTGTCGATCATCACCAACCTCTTCACCGACCCCGCCCCACGCCGCCGGGCGATCGCCCTGTGGGCCGCCACCCTCGGCTTGGGCGGTATGACAGGACCCGTCCTCGGTGGCGCCCTCGTCGAGGGCTTCTCCTGGCGTGCCGGATTCTGGGTGAATGTCCCGATCGTGGCGGTGGCCCTGCTCCTCACCATGCTCGTCGTACCTAACAGCGGATCCCACCGTCCCGCAAGCCGCAGCGGTGAGCGGGCCGACCTCCCGGTGGCGATGATGTCGGCGTGCGGACTGCTCACACTCGTCTGGGCAGTGATCGAAAGCCCCGTGCGGGGGTGGACAAGCACACCCGTGCTGACCGGATTCGCCCTGGCCACCGCCATGCTGTCCGCGTTCATCGCGCATCAGAAGCGCCGCGCCGACCACGCGATGCTGCCCCTCCCCCTGCTGCGTCTGCCCGGCGTGGCGCGCGGCGCCACATCTCTGACGCTGCTGTCCTTCGCGATGTACGGAGCACTTTTCGTCATCACTCTCTACCTCCAAGGAGTCCTGGGCTTCACCCCCTGGCAGGCCGGCGTGCGCACGCTGCCATTGGCGGCGGCCCTCGCCACGGGCTCACTCGCAGCGCCAAGACTGCTGGCCCGTCACGGTGAACGAATGCCGATCGCGGCCGGACTCCTCCTCGTCACCGTCGCGTTCGCCGTCCTGACCGGCACCCGGGCCGACTCCGGCTACGGACACCTACTGCTCTTCGAAGTCATCGCCGGCCTGGGCGCCGGCCTGGTCGCGGCCGCCGGCACGGAATCCGTCATGGGGGCGATCCCGCCGTCCCACGCCGGACTGGGATCTGCAGTGAACGACGCCACCCGCCAGGTCGGAGCCTCCCTCGGCGTCGCCGTCCAGGGCTCCGTGCTCAGCACCGTCGTCACCGACCGCCTGGGCCCCATGGTCTCGGCGGCCACGCCGACCGCCGTACTTCCACCACTCCCTGCCGCACGACAGGCGTTCGTCGACGGCCTCACAGCGACCGCCCTGACCGCAGGGACCGTCACCCTGACGGCCGCCCTCGCGGTCATTCCATGGCGCAGCGTGATCCCGGACGCCACGACGTCGCATGAGGGACTCTGAGTCGACTCAAGCGGGGAGAGGGGACTCAATGTCGTGACGGATTGACCCCGCAGCAGGCTCCGGGAGCCCGTCGTAGGGCCGACGGCCACCTGCAGGGCGGATCGGTCGCCAGAACGGATCTAGGCACAATGCCGTTGCAGACCCAGGCGATGCGCACTGAATGCCCTAGTTCAACGCTCCGTAGTCAGCACCAAGTCAGCACGGGAGAGGTGACCAGGGGTGCTGACGTGGGATTTTAGTCAGCACCAAGTCAGCACGGGAGTCAGCACCCGGGTGCCAGATCATCCCAATCGCGACATTACTTCGCACCGAATTCCTAAATTGAGTTGAGCGACACGCCGGGCCCTCAGCACCCCCTCATGGGTGCTGCCCTCACACTCCACCCCCGAAGTGTGGCATCCCGCCACATAGGCCCCTGACCTGCCACTTCCTACCGTGTGGCGACGCACTGACACGCCCCTAGCCCACCCGGAAGTGATGACCATGGCCACCCCTCCCCCACCCACCCCAACTCCCAACTCGCTCCCCAGAATCGTCGTCGCGAGCCTCATCGGGACCACTATCGAGTGGTACGACTTCTTCCTCTACGGATCCGCCGCCGCTCTGGTCTTCAACAGGTTGTTCTTCCCCGAATCCGACCCGCTCGTCGGCACCCTGCTGTCCTTCCTCACCTACGCCGTCGGGTTCGCCGCACGGCCGGTCGGTGCTTTGGTGTTCGGGCATTACGGTGACCGGCTGGGGCGTAAGAAGCTGCTGGTGGTGAGCCTGTTGATGATGGGTGGGGCCACCTGTGCCATTGGGGTGTTGCCCACTCATGCCGTCGTCGGGTCGCTCGCGGCCGTGTTGCTCACCGTGCTGCGGCTCGTGCAGGGGTTCGCGCTCGGGGGTGAGTGGGGTGGTGCGGTGTTGCTCGTGTCGGAGCACGGTGATGCCCGGCGGCGGGGGTTCTGGGCGGCGTGGCCGCAGACGGGGGCGCCGGCCGGGCAGTTGCTGGCGACGGGGGTGCTGTCCGTCCTGACGGCTTCGCTGTCGGACGAGGCGTTCGTCTCGTGGGGCTGGCGGGTGCCGTTCCTGCTGTCGGGCCTGCTGGTGATGGTGGGGCTGTGGATTCGGCTCTCGGTCGACGAGTCGCCCGTGTTCAAGGCCGCGCTGGCCCGGGCGGAGTCGCACGCCCGGGAGGGCGGGGCCGCCGAGCGGATGCCGCTCGTGGCGGTCATGCGCGATCAGTGGCGTGACGTCCTCGTGGCCATGGGCGCACGCATGGCGGAGAACATCAGCTACTACGTCATCACCGCCTTCGTCCTCGTCTACGCCACCGAACAGACGCAGTTGTCCAAGCAGACGGCGCTCAACGCCGTGCTGATCGGCTCGGCCGTGCACTTCGCGGTCATCCCCGCCTGGGGCGCCCTGTCGGACCGGATCGGGCGACGGCCCGTCTATCTGCTGGGGGCGGCGGGCGTCGGGGCGTGGGCGTTTCCTTTCTTCGCGCTCGTCGACAGGGGGACGCCCGGGGCCCTGGTCCTCGCCGTGACGGTGGGGCTGGTCTGTCACGGCGCGATGTATGCGCCCCAGGCCGCCTTCTTCTCCGAGATGTTCGCGACCCGGGTGCGGTATTCGGGCGCGTCGATCGGGGCCCAGTTCTCGTCCGTGGCCGCCGGCGCGCCCGCCCCGCTCATCGCCACGGCGCTCCTCGCCGAGCACGACAGCGGCACGCCCGTCGCCCTGTACGTGAGCGCCGCCGCGGCGCTCACGCTCGTCGCGGTCGGTTGTGCCCGGGAGACCCGGCACCGTGACCTGGCGGATGACGAGCGAGCGGAGTGCCCTGGGCCTGGGGCACGGTCCGAGCGGTCAGTGGCGGCCGAGAGCCGGTGAGAGTCCGTGCAGGCGCAGGGCGAGCTGGATCTCCAGGGTGCGGGCCGGAGACTGCCAGTCGGCGCCGAGGAGGTGCCCGACCCGGTCCAGCCGCTGCGCGACGGTGTTGACGTGCACGTGCAGCGCGTCCTTGGTGCGCACCGGGCTCATGCCGCAGGTGAAGTAGGCGTCGAGGGTGTTCACGAGCGCGGTGCCGCGCCGGGTGTCGTAGTCGACGACCGGCCCTATCGTCCGGGTGATGAACTCCCGGACGTGGGCGCCGCCGTCCGTTCCGGTCAGCAGCAGGCCCAGGAAGCCGAAGTCCTCCGCTGCCGCGCCCTCGCCGCCCCGGCCGAGCGCGTGCAGGACGTCCAGGCAGCGCCGGGCTTCCGCGTAGGCGGTGGCCACGTCGCCGGGGTGGGCGGCCGGTGCGGCCACGGGCGCCGAGGCGCCGACGGTGACGCGCGCGTGGACCGCCTCCCCCAGGCGGCGTGCGGTGTTCCTCGCCGTCGCCGTGGCGCTGTCGTACGGGCCGTGGGGCACGAGCAGCACCGCGCCCCCGTCGCGGGCGGCGGCCAGGCCGTGACCGGTGGCGGCCAGGTGCGCGGCGGCGGACCACAGGCGCTGCCGGTCGGACGGGGCGTCGGTCGCCTCGTCCGCGATGCGGGCGGCGAGCACGAGGTGGGGCGTGTCCAGATCCGCGCGCAGGCGGGCGGCGCGTGTGCGCAGCAGGCGGGGGGCGCGGTCGGGGGCGTCGAGCAGGTCGTCCAGGAGCTCGCCGCGTACGCGCTGTTCGGCCTCGCCCGCCGAGCGGCGCGCCAGTTGCAGCAGTGACGTGACCATCGCGGCGCGCTCCAGGGCACGCCGGTCGACGGGGCCGAGGTCGCAACGGTCGTGCAGGCGCAGGGCGCCCAGGAGCTCGTCCCCCGCGGAGACGGCGGCGATCCAGCCGTCGCGGTGACGTACGGCGCGGCCTTCGGCGCGGGAACGCTCGACGGCGGACGCGGGGTCGTGGCCGGGGTCCAGAGACTCGGCCGGGTCCGCAGACTCGGTCGAGTCCACGTCCGCAGACTCGGTGGGGTCCACGTCCGCAGACTCGGCCGGGTCCACGTCCGTGTACGCGCCGGCGTCCAGGAACTCGACGTGCCCGCCGAGCACTTCGGCGACCGCCGCGGCGACGTCATGGACGCCGCCGCCGCGCAGGACGAGTTCGGTGAGCCGGTCGTGGATGTCGGCGGCGCGTTCGACGGCGGCGCTGTGGTCGCGCACGATCGCATTGGCGGCTTCGAGCTCGGCCACCGCGGAACGGGTCTCCGCGAGGAGGTTGGCCGTCTCGATGGCCACCGCGGCATGGGCGGCGAAGGAGGCGAGCAGGGCGATCTGCTGCCGGTCGAAGACGCGCGAACGCCGGTCGGCGGCGAAGAGCACCCCGATCACGGCGCTGCCCAGCCGGAGCGGCACGCCGAGGATGGCGACGAGCCCCTCGTCGCGCACCCCTGAATCGATGTGCGGGGTGTGCTGGAAGCGCGGGTCTTCCATGTAGTGGTCGGTGACGTACGGACGAGCCGTCTGGGCCACGAGCCCGCCGAGCCCCTCCCCCATGCCCAGCCGCAGTTCCTGGAAACGGGCCGACACCGAACCGTCGGTGACCCGCATGTACGTGTCCCCGGCCGCCTCGTCGTTGAGGGTGAGGTACGCGGCATCGGTGCCCAGCAGGGAACGGGCGCGCCGCACGATGGCCTGCAGCACCGCGTCGATGTCCCGCAGACCCGCGAGGTCCTGTGCCGTGGCGAAGAGGGCCGACAGCTCGGCCTCGCGTCTCTTCCGGTCCTCCAGTTCCGCACGGACGCGCAGCGCGAGGAGCCTGGCGCGTTCGACGGCGGCGACCCGGTCCGGCGGTGCCCCGTCGGCGCGTACCTGCAGGAGGGGCCGCTCGTACGCGTCCGCCGGTGCGCCGGTCGCGAGCAGTTCGAGGTAGGCGGACAGGGCGCTGTCGGACGCAGGGCTGCCGGGCCGAGCGTTCTCTCTGTGGTCGTCGGGCATGGGGACAGGCTGACAGGCGTGGTTCCTCAACGGGCGGTCCATCCACCGTCCAGGGTGAGGGTGGTGCCGGTGATGGCGGAAGCGTAGGGCCCGCAGAGGTAGGCGACGGCCTCGGCGACCTCCTCCGGTTCGACGAGCCGCTTGAGCGCCTGACCGGCGAGCATGACCTCCGTCAGGACGCGCTCGGCGGGCAGGGAGTGGGCGGCCGCCTGGTCGGCGAGCTGCTGTTCGACCAAGGGGGTGCGGACGTAGCCGGGGCTCACGCAGTTGGAGGTCACCCCGTGGGGCGCTCCCTCCAGGGCTGCCGTTTTGGACAGTCCTTCGAGTCCGTGCTTGGCGGCGACGTAGGCGGACTTGTAGGGGGAGGCGCGGAGGCCGTGAACCGAGGAGACGTTGACGATCCGGCCCCAGCCCTGCCGGTACATGTGCGGCAGCGCGCCCCGCAGCAGCCGGAAGGGGGCCTCCAGCATGACGGTGACGATCCGGTGGAAGGCGTCGGGCGGAAAGTCCTCGATGGGGCGCACGAGCTGGACACCGGCATTGTTGACGAGGATGTCGGTGTCGGCGGCGGCGCGTTCGGCCGCGTCGAGGTTGCCGAGGTCGAGCACCGTGGTCTCGACGCTGCCGCTCAGCCCCTCCGCCGTGCGGCCGAGCTCCGCGAGCCCGGCGGCGTCCCTGTCCAGGGCGCGGACCCGCGCCCCGGCCGCGGCGAGCCGCACGACGCAGGCGGCACCGATGCCGCCGGCCGCGCCGGTGACGAGGGCGGTGCGCCCGGCGAGCTCGGAGGTACCGGGCGACGGACGAAGGGACGTACCGGGGAGCGGAGGACCAGGGGTGCCGGGGGACGGAAGGGGGGCGGTGGTCATGGCGGCACCCTAGGACGCCGCTACCGGTTGCTCGATGGGGTGCGGGCACGCATCCGTGATGCCGCGGGTGGGTGCGCGGCACATGCCGCCCGGGCTCCGGGCGGCGGCCGTCGGGCAGCGCGCTACCCTCCGGGGGACACGAGGAGGCCGGGTCGGTGGCGTTGGGGAAGAAGGGGGCCCGTCGCATCGTCGTGGACGGGGTGACGTACCGGTGGCGGCTGCGCCGCAGACCGACGTACAGCCAGGCGCTGTGCTGGTCCCCGTGCACCTACGCCGTCGAGTGCGCCGGTCGTCGCGGGGCGACGCTGGTGGTCACGACCGGTGCTCCGCACCCGGGCAACTGGTACGGGCGGCCGGCCACGCCGGTGTTGCCCGGCGACGTGGCGGGCCACATCCGCATGGCGCTGAGCCGGGGGTGGGCGCCGGATCGCCCGGGCCCGCCCTTCTCCCTGGACGTCTCGGAGGGCTTCGTCCCGTGCCCGTGACCTTGTTCCTTTAACGGGCCCTCCCACGGCGGTGGAATACCGCTGCTGCTTCCGGCGGGTCAGGGGGCCGGGTGGCGGCGGTCACCTGCCAGGGCCGCGCAGGCCACTGCCGCCACCACGCCGGCGGCCAGGAAGCCCCGGCTGGATCGCCAGGACAGCACCGACCACCGCGACTGGGCGGAAAGGACGGAACCGGTGCTCAGCCAAGAGCCGGCCGACACGGCGGAGAGAGCCGAACCGATCGAGCCGACCGACAGGGCACTGCCGACCGAACCGACGGACAGGACCGATCCGACCGAGCCGATCGAGAGCACCGAGCCCACGGATCCGATGGACAGTACGGAGTCCCGTGACCAGAGGGACAACGGTGAGTTCGCAGCATGCTTGGACATGCGCCGATCGTAGGGTCGACGCAGGTTCGCGCGCCGCCCGATCGGCCCGCCGCAGACGATGGGTGATCTTGCGGGCCGAGGACATCGGTGGCTGAACTACACTTTCCCGGTGAACGAGACCCTTCCCCCGTGCCCCGAGTGCTCCGGCACGTACACCTACGAGATGGGCGCGCTCCTGGTCTGCCCCGAATGCGGGCACGAGTGGTCGCCCGCCTCCCCCGAGCCCCAGGGCGATGCCGCCGGGAGCAGGGTCGTCAAGGATTCGGTCGGCAATGTGCTCGCCGACGGTGACACCGTGACGGTGATCAAGGGCCTGAAGGTCAAGGGCAGCGCGAGCGGCATCAAGGCCGGCACGAAGGTGCGGAACATCCGCCTCGTGGAGGGCGTGGACGGCCACGACATCGACTGCAAGATCGACGGTTTCGGTCCCATGCAGCTCAAGTCCAGCGTGGTCCGCAAGGCTTGACCACCCCCACTCCGGCCTACGGAGTCTCCCTTACCGACCGCCCAGGACGACGACGCCTCGGGCGGTCTCGGCATGTGTGACGACCGTCAGCCCTTCACGGCGTAGCCGGCTAGCGGGCCCGCCAGCAGTCCGAAGACGCGGTCTGCCGAGCCGGTCACCGTATCGGCGATCCGCTCGTTGCTGTGGCCCTCAAGGGTCAGCTCCAGGATCTGCTGGAACAGCACCCGGTGGGCGCCGCCCAGCTGGGCCGCGGCCGCCCTGGGCGTGATGTCGTCGGGGGCGGCGCCGGTCTCGGCGGCCAGGAGCCCGGCGAGCGCGTCCTCGCGCTGGTCCTGCATCTCGCGCAGGCGGGCCAGCAGCGTGGGGCTGTCCGCGATCATGCGGGCGAAGACCTCTCCGGAGAAGCCGATCACCGGATCGTGCCGTTCCACCCCGGCGAGGAACGCACGGCGCAGCGCTGCGAGCGCCGACTCCCCCTCGGCCCGGTCCCTGACGATGCGGGCGAGGCCCCCGACGAACTCCTCCTGGCGGTCGAAGGCCAGGTCCTCCTTGCGCGCGAAGTAGTTGGTGACCGTTTTCTTGGCCACCCGGGCGGCCACGGCGATGTCGGCGATCGTCGTCGCCTCGAAGCCGTTCTCGATGAACAGCCTGGTCGCGTGGTCGGAGATGAGCTGCCTGGTTTCCTGCTTCTTGGACTCTCGAAGCCCCAGCGGTTCGCTACCCATGAGGGAATCTTACATGCGACGTAACTTTACCCTTGACCCACAAGGCAGCCTCGGGTTAATTTTACGTCGGTGGCAAGATTTCTCTTGCTCGCCGCCCCTCCCAGGAAGGCTTCGCATGACTGATTCCGACGCCCGCACGGAGTTCGAGCGCCAGGTCCGGACGCTGGTCGACCTGGGATATCCGGCCCTCGCCGGCATGACGGAATCCGCGTTCCGCGCCCTCGTCGAGCCGCTGCGCGAGCCCGTGCTCGCTCGGGCGGCCACGCTGGAGCCGCCGACCGAGGGCCGGGTGCCGTTCCTGCTGGTCGTCACCCGGGCGCTCGTCCCCATCGAGGAATCGATCCCCCTCACCACACTCGCCGGAAAGAGCCGCCCCGGCGTCATCGAGCGTTTCTACGCCCCGGGCGAGCTGGAAAGGTTCGTCTCACTCAAGGAGCTGGCCCTCCCGGAGGGGGAGGTGTACGTCGCCTTCGACGTCGACCGGGGCGAGGAGTTCTGCAACGCCGTCCCCCTGGACGCGCTGGCGGCCATCGCGGAGCGGGACCGCACGCCGCTCACCATGGAGGAGGGCATAGCGCTCATCACGCAGCACCCCCGGACGCTGGCCAAGAACAAGTGCTTCTCCCTCGGCGGCACCCGCCTGGGCGACCGCCGGGTCCCCGCCCTGTGGATCAGCAAGGGTGCCCCCAAGCTGGGCTGGTGCTGGGAAGGCAACCCGCACACCTGGCTGGGCATGGCCTCCGCCGGGGGCCGCAGCCGCTGACCGGCGCCCACCCCGCCGGAGCGCGACGTCAGAACGACACGTCGAAGTAGTCGATGTCGCTGATCTCCACTTCGAGGTCGTCGGCGCGCCGTCCGTTGTCCTTGAAGTAGATCTCCTGGAGTCCTTCGGCGACGATCCCGCGCAGCTGACGGTCGTCGACGCCCTGCTGCTGTGCCCGGAAGAGCCGGTCGGCGTACTGCGGCGGCAGGTGCACGGTCAGCCGCCGCATCCGGGGGTCGTCGGTGGTGCCGATCGGCGCGGTGTAGCCGAACCGGGCCCGCGTCTCCACGGTGATGCCGGTGCTGGTGGCGGCCTGCCGGCGGCGGCGCTTGCGCACCTGCGGCTGCCAGCGGCTGCGGACTTCCGCGTCGATCCGGTCGGCGATGGGCTTCGGCGGGTGCTTCCGTTCGCCCTTGCGGTAGCGCTCCACCGAGCGTTGCGTCACCCCGAGCACCTCGGCGACGGCCTTGGTGGTCTTGAGCTTACTCATCAGGAAGTTCACGCGGGCCTGGACCGATTTGGGCGGCTCGCGGGTGAACGCCTCGCGGTCCGCGCGCTCCAGGGCGTCGTCGATGTCGCCCAACGGTTCACTCCCCTTCGTCCATGACGGCGTCGCCGCCCTTGATGTGGCGGGCGGGGTTGTGGCCCTGCTCCATCAGGTCCACGGCCCACGCCATGGTCTGGGTGCCCTCGTGCTTGGCCAGTCCCGGGCCCGGGCCGAGGCGGAACGTGCCGGGCACCGGCGTGCCGTCCTCGGTGCGGGGCAGGAAGTCCAGCGGGGAGGGGCCGGACGAGGCGTAGACGACGCAGTCGGAGAGGACGGCGAGCGGGTACCGGCCCGTCGCCTTCGCGGTGTTGAGCATCTTGCGGTGCATGTTGACCCGGGCCTTGGAGATGACCGCCGCCCGGATGTCCGGGCGCCACGTCGGGCGTTCCAGGGCCGGCCAGCGCTCGCCGTCGCGGTAGTGACGGCCCTGGGGGCGCTCGCGCAGTTTGCCGATGCCGCCCTTGACCGTGCTCTTGATCGCCGACAGCACGGCGGCCAGGCCCGGGTCGAGGCTCTTGTGCCGCTCCATCGCGGCGAGGAACGCGTGCTCGTCCAGGTCCTTGGTGACGCCCAGGTCCGCCATGGTCGCCACGTAGGCGTCCTTGAGCCGGTCGTGCCACGGGTCCAGGTACGCGCCGGTCTCCTCGCGCACATACGCCTCGACGGGGTGGACGTCGTAGCCGAGCTCCGCCGCGTAGGCCACGGTCGCCGTGGCGTACCAGGCCGGCCCGTTGGGGCGTTCGCCGGACGGTGTGAACGGCGACGGGAGCCGCGGGTCGAGTTCGACGTGGGACAGGTCCACGAACCAGGAGCCCGGGCGCTTCTTGTCGAACGCCGGGCGCTCGACGCGGACCGGCTCGCCCAGGCCGACGGTCAGCCGGGCCGCGGCCGCCAGGAACGCGGTGTTGATGTCGATGCCGACCGCCCACGGCAGCAGGCACTCGGCGTCGGAGAGCAGCTTCGGGTCGCGGACCCACTGGTATGCCTCTTCGTCCAGGAAGCCTCCGTTCCAGCCCTGGGCGACGGGGTGTTCGGCCGGCGCCTCCGGCGGGGCGGGGTCCACGGGCCGGGTGCCCAGGGAGCCGGGGTTGTGGCCCTGGACCCACTCGCCGGTGGCGTTGTCCCTGACGGCGCGCGTCGGCGGGCGCATGGCGGTCATCAGCTCCAGGCCGGAGACGGCCGTGGAGCCGCGCGGGGTGATGACGCGGGTGGCGTACAGGCCGAGGGTGCGGGCGAGTTCGGCGGGTGCGAGGCCGGCGGCGGCGCCCCAGGCGCGGGGGTCCAGGGCGTCCCAGGAGAGGACGGCCAGTTGCACGCACTGGCGTTGCCCGGCCTTGGCGGGGCGGTAGACGCGGGCCCAGGGGCCGAAGCCACGCTGGGTCAGCTTCCACCTCGCCCGGGTGATCTGTTTGACGACCGGATGGTCGTCCGGCAGGCGCAGCGAGCGGCGGGCCTCGAAGCCCTCCAGTCGTTCCGGCAGCCCGAACCGTACGGCCGCCGCTGCGGTCAGCGCGATCAGTGGATCGGAGTCCTTGCCGTTGCGGTGCAGGCGGGGTGCGCCGATCCCGGACTCCCCCAGCGTCCAGTCGACCAGCTGCGGGATGGTCGTCGCCGGGCAGTCGAGCACGATGCCGCCCACGCAGTAGGCGGTGCCGTCGCCGTCCAGCACGGCGAGCGGGCCGTTGGGAAACCGCGGGTCGACCGCGGCCGGCTTCGACGGCGCGGCCGTCCGGGCGGCCGGGCGCCGGGGGGTGGAGGGCGCGGCCGGAACAGGCGCCGGCGCAGAGAGTACGGGCGGTACGGGCGTCGTGGTCACCGGTGCCGCAGAACCTCCGGCAGGCACCGGCGGGACATGGGCGCCAGCGACCTGGCTCGGCACGGGCCCTGCGGTCGGTGCCGGCAGCGGGGGCAGTGCTTCCGCTGCGGGAGCGGGAGGTGTCGGGGCGGGGATCTCCGGCGCCTGGAGTGCGCCGGGGTGGCCCACGGCACGAGCGTCTGCGGCACGAGCGTCCGCGGCGCGGGCGGCCACTACCGGGACCGGCGCATGCGCCACCTCCGGCTCCCCTGCCCCTGACGTCGCCGGCTGCTCCGACTCCTCCGAGGCGGGGTACTTGGCGGCCCAGCCGTCCAGCAGCCGGATGTACGCCTGCAGACGCGGCGGCCGGGGGTGGCTGCGGCCGGCCTCCCAGTTCTTGACCGTCTTGAGCGTGGTCTGCAGGGCACGGGCCACGTCGGCCTGCGTGGCGCCGGCGGCCTCCCGCAGCCGGGCCCGCTCGGCGGGCGGCGGCAGGGTCGGCGCCCCCACGAGCAGCTCGTCGACCAGCGCGAACAGTTCTCCCTCGGTAGGCATGAGCCACCTCCTCGGGCCCCACCCTAGCGGAATCAACCCCTTTTGTTTTCACCCCGGATTACCCCTTGATTTTCCGTTCGGGGGGCGAAGCGCCGTTTCAGGGGCTGGCGATGAGCCGGCTCAGGCGTGGGGCGAGCCAGGGTTTGCGGCCGGTCGCTCGCATCTGGCCGCGCACGATCGTCTTCCAGAGGGGTGTGCGCCGGAAGGAGACGAGCAGGAACGCGGCCGGCGCCGCCGTGATCCGGCAGTCGTACGTGCGCGGCGGCGCGTCGCGGGTCACCGTTGCCGTCCCGGCGTCGATGACGACCGCCAGCCGGGGACCTCCCTCGACCACGAGGTCGAACGCGATGCCGACCCCTTGCGCCTTCGCCCTGTCCAGGGCGAGCGGCATCATCGTGGGCATCGACTGGCCGATCACCAGCCGGGCCTCGTCCGGTCCGATCGTCCACGGGAGCCGGGCACCGCGCGCGATGTCGAGGCCGTGCAGGAGGCTCTCGCTGAGCATGAGTCCGGTCGCGGTCGCCAGCGTCAGTACGGCCTGCTCCCCGTACCAGGGGGTGGGGACGGGAGTGTCCGGCGCCAGGCCCTCGGTGGCGCGCAGGAACGTCTCGCCGTGTTCGGCGAGGAACTCGCCGAGGTGCGGGCGTTCGTCCCCGCCGAAGAGGCCGATCGCCTTCGCGTTCACGGCCGTGATCCGCTCGTTGAGCGGGCCGTCGCCCGGCGGCAGGACGGTGTCCCAGTCCTCGAACTCCCCGGTGAACGCGGAGCAGTACGCCAGGTACGCCGCACAGAGGTGCGCGCCGACGTCGCCCACGGTCCAGACGGGGACACCGGAGCCCGCATCCATGTCGGGAACGCTGCGGAGCAGACGGACCAGACGCGGGACGACGGCACGGAACGCGGCGCGGGTCTTCTCGTGCTCGGCGACGGGGTCGTAGCTGCCGGCGACGCCCATGGGCCCACCCTTCCGACGGAAGACGGGCCCGCACACTACCCCCGGGCAGCCTGCGGAGGAAGAGTTCCTGGGAGAGACCGACGGCCGAAACTCCAGATGCCCTCTTCCCCCGGCGGTTCAGGCAGCCTCTTGGGTCAGCTGGTGGTCCAGGGCGGCGTGGAGCCAGTCGTGGGAAGCGCCGGGGGTGGGTTGCGACGGGTCGGTCAGCTCGGCGACGAGCTGCCAGTAGTGGTCGATGCGGGGCTCGCCGGCGAGGCGGCCGCTGAGCTGCCGGCGGAAGTCGGGGGTGTCGCGCATGCCGCAGGCGCGGGCATGGGCGTCGACGAAGCAGTCGAGTGCCTCGCCCTCGCCCGGCGGCCGCATCGCCAGCAGGTCCGGCGCCGCCGTCGCGAACGCCTCGACGAGGCCCTCGTAGAGCACGGCCGGGCGGTAGCCCGTGTCGGCCCGGTGCACCGCGGCCTGGCAGCGGTCGGTGCTGAAGCACGGGCCGGAGACGAAGGCGTGCAGCCGGGCGAACGCCAGCACCTGGGCCGGGGCCGGATCCGCGGGAGGCTGCGGAACCGCCCGTTCGAGGATCGCGGAGACCAGCCGGGCCGGGAGCCGCGGGGGCAGCCAGCAGCGCCAGAACCTCGCGAACACGGCCGTGCTGGGTGGGGCCGGCACCGCGCCGATCAGGCGCAGCCGCTCGGCCCGTTCGCCGGGGGTGCAGTCCTGGATGACGTGGAGGGCGGCCTCCCGCCAGCGCAGGGCGGCCAGTTGCGAGCCGACTTCCCGCAACTGCCCGGCGATGACGTCCTCCAGCGCGTCCTCCCGGTCGAGGACGCGGCCCACCTCGGGGACCGGCAGGTCGAGGGTGCGCAGCGAGCGGATGAGGCGGAGCCGGTCGAGTGCCTCGGGACCGTAGCGGCGGTGACCGCCGCCGCTGCGTCCGGCTTCGGGCAGCAGGCCGCGGTCCGAGTAGTAGCGCACGGTCTTGACCGTGGCGCCGGCGTGCTCGGCGAGTTCTCCGATGCTCCACGTGGTGTCGGGTGACACAGCTTGAACCTCCCCCTACGGGAGTTCTTACCGTACCGGCGAACGCGGGCGGCCCGGACGGCCGGGTCCCGCGGGTGAGGAATGGGGAGGAGAGCTTCATGACGGCATTCGTGCTGGTGTCGGGCACCTACACCGGGGGCTGGGTGTGGCGGGAAGTGGCCGCCCGTCTGCAGGAGTCGGGGGCCGAGGTGCACTCGGTGACGCTCACCGGCATGGGCGACCGCCGTCACCTGGCGGGGCCCGGTACGGACCTGGAGACGCACGTCCAGGACGTGGTGCAGCTGATCGACCACGTCGAGGCTCCGGATGTGGTGATCGTCGGTCACTGCTACGGCATCCACCCGGTGCTCGGCGCCGCCGACCGGCGCCCGGAGCGGATTTCCCGGATCGTCTACCTGAACGCGGGCATGCCCGAGGACGGCGACCCGGCCCTCAAGTCGGTGACGGACCAAGTGGTCCGCGACCTGCTGCTGAAGCCGGAAGGCGGGCGGGGAGAGGCCGGCGACGACTGGCTGCTCCCCTCGCCGGCGCCCGACGAGTGGCAGCGGTGGGGCGGCGTCGCCGACCTGTCCGCCGACGCGCTGGAGCGGCTGACCAGCCTTGCCGCACCACAACCGAGGGCCACGCTCACCCAGCCGCTCCGGCTGTCGGGCGCGGTCGCCGGTCTGCCGACGACCGGTGTCCTGTGCACCGCCAACGGTGCGAGCATCGCCCTGGTCGAGTCCCTGGTGGGCTTCGGTGATCCCCGTCTGCAGTCCCTCGTCGACCCCCGGGTGACGTTCTTCGAACTCGACGCCGGGCACTGGCCGATGCTCTCCTGCCCCGACGAGCTGGCCGCGGTGCTGCTCCGGGCCGCCGCGGGAGAGGGCCACCGGCTCACCGCCAAGGAGGACAGGCCGCCCGCACAGCCGTTCCCCGTCGACGTACCGGAACGGCCTCGCGAGCGGGTGGGACGGGTCGACCTCTATCTGCCCGATGCCGACGAGCCGCGTCCCGCGGTGGTGTTCGTCCACGGCGGGCCGGTTCCCGCCGGTGTGGAGCCCACGCCCCGGGACTGGCCGGCCTTCCTCGGCTACGGACGGTACGCGGCCTCCTTGGGCGCGGTCGGCGTGACGGTGGACCACCGCCTGCACGACCTCGCCGACTACCCGACCGCCGCCGAGGACGTCGCCGCGGCGATCGAGCTCGTACGGGCCGATCCGCGCGTCGACGGGGATCGCATCGCGCTGTGGTTCTTCTCCGGCGGCGGCCCGTTGTCGGCGGACTGGCTCGCGGAGCCCCCGGGGTGGCTGCGGTGCGTGGCGGCGACCTATCCCGTCCTCGCGCCGCTGCCGGGCTGGGGCGTGGTGGGGCCCCGGTTCCGCCCGGCGGTCGCGGTGCGCACGGCGGGCCGGTTGCCGATCGTGCTGACCCGGGTGGGGCTGGAGCAGCCGGCACTCGCGGCGACGGTCGAGGAGTTCGTGGCGGCCGCCGAGGAGTGCCAGGCCGCCGTCGAGGTGATCGACGCGCCGCTGGCCCACCACGGGTTCGAGACGATGGACCCGCCCGAGCACGTGCGCGACGCCGTGCAGCACGCGATGCGTTCCGTGCTGGGGCACCTGCGGGGCTGAGCCCCGGGAGGGGGGCGAGCGACGGGACGCCGGGCCACGGGGTGTCGGCCGCGGTCGATGCCGACGGGGGTGCGTCGGTGCGGGCCGGACTCAGTGCGTGGCGGGCGTGTGGCCGGCGGCAACGCTCTCGCGGGTGAGCGCCAGGGTGTTCTGCAGCGCCACCAGGTAGCCGGCGCGCATGCGCTCGGCCTGCAGCTCGCCCTCCTCGCTCTCGTCGAGGTCGACGGCGGCGCTGAAGGTGAGGGTGAGGCCGGTCTCGTCCTCACCGATGTCGTTGTGGATCAGCCAGGTGGCGCGCTCGTCGTGGCGGGAAAAACTGACCCGCCACTTCGGGTGGAAGACCACCTCCTCCCGCACCCGCTCGCCGTGCATGACCACGTCCCGCACCAGTCCGCCGGGCGTGCGCTCCACGACGGTGCACTCCTCTATGGCGGGCACGAACGGCACGGCGTTCTGTGCCTTGCGCAGCAGTCCGGCCCACACGTCGTCGCGGTCCAGGCGCACCTGGTCCGTCCGGCCGGGGTCGTTGACGGGAACGGTCGCAGCGATGGTTCGCATGGCTTCCTCCTGGAACACCGATTACTTGTACGGCCAATTAAATGCCTGATGCCCCATCACCGCAAGCCTCAGCTGGTAGATGACGGTTCTGATGGAAGAATCCTTGCGCCTACAATGACTGCATGTCCGCCACTCATGACACCGTCAGCCACGCCCTGGCCCGCGTCGCCCGCCTGCACCGCGCCGCCGCCGGGCAGCTACTGCGCCGCCTGGGCCTGCACCCGGGACAGGAGCTGCTGATGATGCAGCTGTGGGACCACGGCCCGCAGCCGCAGAGCCAGTTGATCGACCTGCTCGGGCTGGACGCGTCGACCGTGACGCGCATGGTCCAGCGGCTGGAGCAGGCGGGCTTCGTCCGCCGACGCCGCAGCGACGACGACCGCCGCGCGGTCGTCGTCGAACCCACCGCCGCCGCGCAAGCACTGCACGAGCAGGTCGTCCAGGCTTGGCAGCAGTTGGAGGACCTCACCCTGCACGGCCTCGACGAGCCGGAGCGGGCCGCCGTCGCCAAGCTGCTGGGCAGAATCGAGAACAACCTCGGCCGCCAGGAGTGACCTTCGGGAACGAACCGGTCATATCGCTTGATGCACACCTTCGAGTGAAATCTGGCGGTTGAACGTCCTTCGTGTGCTCTTCTGGAAGGAAGCCACGGGGACGTGGCCCGCTTCCGGGAGGAAGGGGGGTGCCGGTCCGATGCGGGTGTTCATCGCGGGGATCGACGGATATCTCGGCTGGCCGCTGGCTCAGCACCTCGCCGCGCGGGGGCACGAGCCGGCCGGGGCCGACGCCCTGTTGCGGCGGGCGTGGGTCGCCGAGATGGGCTCGGACAGCGCCGTTCCCATCGCTTCCGTCGACGAACGGCGCACGGCGTTCCGCGACCACTTCGGCGTGCCGTTGCCCTTCTCCGCCGTGAACGTGCGGGACCACACCGCCGTGGGCCGGCTGCTGCGGGACTTCGCGCCGGACGTCGTGGTGCATCTGGCCGAGTGTCCGTCCGCGCCGTACTCGATGATCGATTTCCGGCACGCGGACTTCGTGCAGGGCAACAATGTCTCGGGGACCTTGAGCCTGTTGTTCGCGATGCGCGAGCACTGCCCCGACGCGCACCTGGTCAAGCTCGGCAGCATGGGCGAGTACGGCACGCCCGACGTGGACATCCCCGAGGGCTTCTTCGAGGTGGAGTTCCGCGGCCGTCGCGACGTGATGCCGTTCCCGCGGCAGGCGGGCTCCTGGTACCACTGGAGCAAGGTCTTCGACTCGCAGAACGTCGCGTTCGCCTGCCGGTTGTGGGGGCTGCGGGCCACCGACGTGATGCAAGGGGTCGTCTACGGCAGCTGGTGCCCCGAGGACCCTCGGCTCAACAGCCGGCTCGACTTCGACGAGGCGTTCGGCACCGCGGTGCACCGTTTCTGCTGCCAGGCGGTAACCGGCCGCCCGATCACGCCCTACGGCTCCGGAGCCCAGCGCCGTGGCCTGCTGTCCCTGGCCGACGCGCTGCAGTGCCTCACCCTGGCGCTGGAGAACCCGCCCGCCGCCGGGGAGTACCGCGTCTTCAACCAGCTGCGCGAGGTCCTGTCCGTGGGGCGGCTCGCCGAGCTCGTACGAGGCGCCGCGCACCGCCTGGGCATCGAGGCACACGTGAGGGCCGTCGACAATCCGCGGGCCGAGGCGGAGCAGCACCACTACCACCCGGACCACGAGAAGTTGCCCGCACTGGGCTTCCGTCCCTCCGCGCCCATCGAGGACGAACTGCAGCGCCTCCTCCGCGACCTGCTGCCGTACGCCGACCGGATCGCGGACCACGCCGGCAGCCTCCCGCCGACCGTCCGCTGGCGGCCGCCGCCGGTGCCGGTGCCGGCGTCCACCGCCACGTCCACGCCACCGGCAGCCGCCGGCGTGCGGAACCCACCCGACAAAGGAAAAGGCCATGAGCGAGACACTGCACCAGGTCATGCTGACCGCGGCCGCGGACCCGGCCGCCCTGCACGCACTGCGTGACGACCCCGCCGCCCTGGCCGATCGCTTCGGCCTCTCCGGCGACGTACGGGAGCGGCTGGCCGGCGCGGAGCACCTGGTGCCGCGCGATGCGCGCGGCGAGTACATCACCATCACACTGCACACCATCACCATCACCGCAGGCCATGGCCTGTGAGGACGGCCGCGCCCGCGATCAGCGTGGTGCTGCCCGCGCGTGACGAGGGCGAGAGGGTCGGGGCGACCGTCGCCTCGGCCCTCGGCGCGGCCGCCGAGCCCGACGGCATCGAGACGGTCGTCGTGGACGACTGTTCGTCGGCCGACGGCCGGCCGAGGGTCGCCGCCGGTGCGGACCGGCGCCGGACCCGGATCGTCCGCTCGGAGCAGCACCTCGGCGTGGGCGCAGCGCGCAACCTGGCCGCCCGGCACGCCCACGGCCGCATCCTGTTCATCACCGATGCGCACACGCGCTTCTCCGACGGCTGGGACCACGAAGTGCGGCGGCTCGTCGCCCCGGCCCGCATCCTGTCCGTCACCGTCCGGGACCGGGCGTCGGCCTGGCGGGGTCACGGCTGCCGCCTCGTCGTCCCGCACATGGGCACGCGCTGGAACACCGCTCCCCCGGCGGCCGGCGCCCCCGCCCACGTCCAGATCGCCTCCTCGGCCGGAACGGTCCTCCTGCGCGCGCTGTTCGAGCGTCTCGGCGGCTACGACGAGGGCATGGTGCACTACGGGGGCTTCGAGCCGGAGTTCAGCGTCCGGGCGTGGCGGGCCGGCGCGGAGATCGTGCACACCACCACGGTCGAGGTCACGCACCGCTTCAAACCGGAGGCGGAGTGCACCGCGTTCCTCGCCACGGCCCGCACCGCCATGGTCCACAACTGCCTGCGCTTCGGGACCGCCCACCTCCCCGAATCGATGATCCTGGAGATGGTGCGCCTCCACGCCCTGGAATACCCGGACCACATCCGCGAGGCCCTGGTCATGCTCGAACAGCGCGACGCCTGGCGCCGCCGGGCCGAGCTCGCCCGCTCGCTCCCGCACGGCTTCGCCTCGTTCGTACGGCGCTTCGCGCTGCTGGACCAGATCGGACGGCCCGTCCCGGAGGTCTGAGCCGGTGGCACGCGAACGGCCCCGCGACGCCCGGCGATGCCGGGGCCACGGGGCCGGTGGGTGGGGCCGGTCGGCGGTCAGCCGACCGACCGGACGCCCGGCTCGTCGTCAGACCGCGAACCAGACCCGCTCGATGCGCTCCTCGCCCACCTCGTAGAGGGCCACGGCGGTGCGCACCTCGTCGCCCATGAAGCCGGTCACCCGCTCCTGGTCGATGACGATGCGGCCGTGCGTGACGCGCGAGACCAGTTCGGCGTGCAGGTCCGGGCTGGAGGCGAAGAGCTTGCCGTAGCGCTCGCGGAAGGCAGGGCCCGAGCGGTCAGTGAGGACCTCGCCCGAGGGGAAGGCGTGGACGGGTACGTCGTCGACGTAGTAGCCGAGGAACTTCTCAAGGTCGCCCGCGTTGTAGGCCGCGAGCTGGCCGTCGACGATCTCCTCCGGAGACATGGGGAACTCCTTTCCTCACCCGGCCGGCACGAGCGTGCGGCGGGTACGTGTGCGGATGACGAGCAGCGAGCCGGCCAGCGCGATGCCGCCCACGACATGGGCCAGGCCGAGCAGCAGCAGGCCGGGCTTCAGCTCCAGCAGGAGGCCGACGAGCTGCTCACCGACGCCGAACACCAGACCGAGGTAGAAGATCATACTGGCCCTGATCTGGCCGAGCCGTGCGGCGGGCGCCGGTTCGAGGATCCGTGCGTTGGTGAAGTGGATCCAGTAGGCGTTGACGAAGGTCAGCACCACGTAGAGGGCCATGTGCACGGGGAAGGACCCGTGCCCGGCCAGCACGCCGGCCACGCCGGAGGCCGTCAGCACCCCGGCGAAGACGAGCGCCCAGCGCGTCGCCCGCTCGCGGTTGCGCAGCAGCGGGGCCGTCAGCCAGAAGGCGAGCCCGTAGAAGAACCACGCCCCGGAGAAGGCCATCCCGGTCGGCACCAGGTCCTGGGCCTCGGCGATCACGCTGGCGTAGACCATCATGCCGGACAGGCTCACCAGGAACGCGATCTGGATGAGGTTCCACGGCCACAGCTCGGGCAGCCAGTAGCTGCGCACGGCGTCGACGCCGCGGCCGAGGACGTTGCGCCATTCGAAGCCGAACTCGCCCTCGCCCTCCTCCGGCCTGGCCATCAGCAGCGCGATCACCACGATCGCGGTGACGATGTCGAACAGCAGCGCCACGACGAGGGTGTGCGACGTCCACGCCGGCACCGCCGCGCAGATGACGGCGGCGAACACCATGGCTCCCTGCGGCGAGGTCACCATCTGCAGCACCGCGCCCTGGGCGCTGGACCCGGAGGCGTCGGCGAGCAGCCGGTAGGCCAGCACCGAGCTCGCGCCCACGAGCGCGAACCGCAGTGCCGTCCACACCAGGACGAAGTCGGGACCGGCCGTGCCGAGCCACGTCATCAGCAGGAACACCACCGCCAGCGCCAGCTGCGCGCCCTGCAGCAGCGCGAACTTGCGGCCGATGCGGCCCCGGTCGGCCCAGACGCCGACGAGCAGTGCACCCACCACGCCGAGCACCTGCCGCTCCATGCCCAGCAGGCCCACCAGTCCGTCGGACTGCGTCTGCGCCGAGAAGCTGGGGACGAGCAGCAGCCACAGGACCGTCGACCCGAGTGAACTGAGCAGGATCGTCGAGAAGATCGCTCGCATGTCACAGCCCCAGGGTGGTGAGGCCGTCGGCGAGCAGCGCCGGGAGGGGGACGCTCACGCCGAAGCGGTCACGGACGGCGTGGGCGATCCGCAGCGCTGTCAGCGAATCGAGGTGGACCGCGGCGGCGTCGCCGCCCAGCGGGTCCGCATCGTCCGCGCCGTCCGGGCCGGCACCCGCCGATGCATCGGCCAGGATCCCCGCGACCAGGCCGCGCAGGGCCGCCGCGTCGATCCGCTCGATCCCCTCGACGCGCGCCGGGCGCGGGTTGCCGCGGTCGTAGCCGTCCGGCTCCCGGTCGGCCGCCGGGGGCAGCCGGTCCAGCAGCTCCGCCATGCCGGGGCCGTCCCAGCGCTCCCCCAGGAGGTCGGCGAGGACCGCCCGGTAGATCTCGGAGACCGTGCGGACGGCGTCGTGGCCGAGCACGTGCGCGGCGGCGTTGAAGTTGACGCGCATCCGGCGGGTGAACAGGTCGGCGTTGAAGGTCACGAGCAGGGCGAAGTCGGCGTGCTCGAACCACTTCAGGTCGCCGATCACCTGTCCGCCGCCGTCCCCCAGCTGGTCGGAGTAGGCGGTGAAGTTGACGAAGTTGAACGCCGTCTCCACCAGCCGCCGCCCGCCCGTGGCCTCCTGGATGGAGGCGTAGGAGTAGCGGCGGTGCGGCAGGTGCTCGTGACCGGCCCGGTTGACCGCGCCGATCAGTTCGTCCCAGGCGCCGTCGGCCGTGGCGCGCAGCGGCACGATGTTCAGGAACAGGCCCACCATGCGGTCGGCCTCCAGGTGCTCCGGGCGGCCGTGGCCGAAGACGCCGGTCGTCACGTCGGAGGTGCGGGTGATGAGCGACAGGGCCCGGAAGTGCGCGGCGAGGCACAGGTGCTTGACCGACACCCCGTGGCGCGCGGCGATCTCGGTCAGGCGGTCGTAGCGCTCCTCCTCCAGCAGCAGCTCCGCCTCCGCCCAGCGGCTCGCCGGTTCGGGCAGCCGGGGCAGCTTGGTGTACCCGGCGCCCGCCAGCAGGGCCGTCCAGTAGTCACGGGACGCGGTGTCCTGCTGTGCCGCCAGGTCGAGGCGTACGTAGTCGCGGTAGGCGAGCGGGGCCGGGGCGGGCTCGGTGCGCGGCTCGCCGGCCAGGGTGCGGCGGTAGTCCTCCAGCAGGCGGGCCATGAGGCCGGAGAAGCTCCAGCCGTCGATGATCGCGTGGTGGAAGCTGACCGAGAGGTAGAAGGAGTCCTGGCCCGCCCGGTGGGCGAAGAAGCGCATCTGGGTGGGTGCGCTCCACTGGAAGCCGGTGCTCTTCTCCGCCTCGAACCACTCGTCGACCAGGGCGGTCCGCTGTGTCTCGCCGAGGTGCGAGATGTCGTGCACCTTGAGGTCGACCCGGCCGCGGGCGTGGACCAGCTGCAGCGGCCGGCTGTAGCCGCCCAGTGCGAAGGAGGTCCGGAGGATCTCGTGGCCGTCCGCGTCGACCATGTCCGTGAGCAGGCCGGTCAGGACGTCCTGGTCGAGGGGGAGGTCGATGCGGTAGCGGATGAGGTCGTGGAAGACGGCCTGGGCGGGGTCGGCGTCGGTGTGGAAGACCATGCCGAGCTGCAGCTGGGTGGCGGGGTAGGCGTCGACGACGTCCGCCGGCAGCAGTGCGCGGTCCTCGGCGTCCAGCAGGTCGAACGGCTCGCCGGCGACCGCCGTGCGGTCCTCGGCGGTGGCCACCAGCCCCTGGTCGGCCAGGGCGCGGATGGTCTGCACCCGGAACAGTTCGTGCAGGGGCACCTCGAAGCCGTTGCGGCGCAGCGCGCCGACGAGCCGGATGCCCTGGAGGGAGTCGCCGCCCAGGTCGTAGTAGGGGTCGTCGATGCCGACCCGTTCGACGCCCAGCACCTCCTGCCAGACGGCGGCCAGCCGGGCCTCGGTGGCGTCGCGGGGTGCGGTGTACGCGCGGTCGGTGCCGCCCGGCCGGTCCTCGGGGTCGGGCAGGGCCCGGCGGTCGGTCTTTCCGTTGATCGTCAGGGGCCAGCGTTCGACCTCGACGAGGAAGCTGGGCACCATGTAGCCGGGCAGCCGGTCGGCGAGGTGGGCGCGCAGGAGCGTGCCGTCGATCTGCTCGCCGGGCTGGGGCACGTAGTAGCCGACCAGTGCCTTTCCGCCGGTGCGCCGGGTGAAGGCGACGACGAGCGCGGAGTCGACCTGCGGGTGTGCGGCCAGGGCGGATTCGATGTCGCCGGTCTCGATGCGGTAGCCCTGGATCTTGACCTGGGCGTCGCCGCGGCCGAGGTACTCCACCTCGCCGCCGGGCAGTCGCCGGGCCAGGTCGCCGGAGCGGTAGGCGCGGGTCGTGCCGTGGCCCAGGTCGAGTTCGACGAACCGCTTGGCGTTCTCCTCGGGCCGGTTGAGGTAGCCGAGGGCGACGCCGCCGCCGGTGACCGCGATCTCGCCGGGGGTGCCGAGCGGCACGGGGCGGCCGAGGTCGTCGACGAGGTACAGGCCGAGGTCCGGGATGGGCTCGCCGATCATGCTGCCCGGGGCGCGGGTGTCGGCGGCGCGCACGGGACGGTAGGTGACGTGCACGGTGGTCTCGGTGATGCCGTACATGTTGACCAGCTCGGGGCGCCGGTCGCCGAAGTGGTCGAACCAGTCGGCCAGGGAGGCGAAGTCCAGGGCCTCGCCGCCGAAGACGACGTAGCGCAGGGAGACGTCGTCGGGGCCCGTGCGGTCCATCAGGGCCTGCTTGATCTGGCCGAAGGCGGACGGCGTCTGGTTGAGCACGGTGACGCGTTCGGCGACGACCAGGTCGGCGAAGTCCTCGACGGAGCGGCTGACCCAGTACGGGACGACGACGAGGTGGCCGCCGTACAGCAGCGCGCCCCACAGCTCCCAGACGGAGAAGTCGAAGGCGAAGGAGTGGAAGAGGGTCCAGGTGTCCTGGTCGGAGAAGCCGTACCAGTGCTCGGTCTCGCCGAACAGGCGCAGCACGTTGCCGTGGGTCACCAGCACGCCCTTGGGCTTGCCGGTGGAGCCGGAGGTGTAGATGACGTAGGCCGGGGAGTCGGCGGTCAGGCCGTGGCCCGGGCCGTGGTCGGCGCCGTCGCCGGTGAGGGCGTCGAGTGCGGCCGGGGTGCCGGTGAGGGTCTCCCGCTCGGGGAAGAGGGCGCACACCTCGGCGGTGGCGATGACCAGCCGGACGCCGGCGTCCTCGACGGTGGTGCGGATGCGGTCCTCGGGGTAGCCGGGGTCGATCGGTACGTAGACGGCGCCGGCCTTGAGGGTGGCGAGGATGCTGACGACCATCTCCACCTCGCGCTCCAGGGCGAGGGCGACAAGGTCTCCGGGGCGGATGCCGGTGGCGGCGAGGTGGTGGGCGAGGGCGTTGGCGCGGCGGTCGAGCTCGCGGTAGGTCAATCGCCGGCCGTCGCAGGAGACGGCGGTGGCGTCGCCGTGCTTGTGGGCCATGGCCTCGAAGCGGTCGACGAGGTTGCGGCTGCCGTCGAGGTCGGGCGCGGTGAGGCGGGCGACGGCGGGCAGCAGTTCGGCGCGTTCGCCGGCCGACAGGGGGTCGGTGTCCGCCCAGGGCTGTTCGCCCGTGTCGGCGAGTGCGTGGAAGCAGGCGAGGTAGTAGCCGAGGTAGCGGTCGATCTGGTCGGCGGTGAACTGGCCGGGGTCGTAGCCGATGCGGTATTCCCAGCCGCCGGCGTAGGCGTTGGAGCCCACGTAGACGACGAGGGGGGCGTTGGTCTGCTCGAAGTACTCCACGGCGCCGACGGCCGGCTCGTCCTGCCGGGCGCCGCCCTGCTGGTGGACGTGGAAGTTGGTGAAGTTGAACAGGACGTCGAAGGCGGGGCCGCCGTGCAGCTTCTGGATGGCGGGCAGCGGGTACCAGCGGTGGGGCTGGAGCCGCTGTTCGAGCTCGAAGCAGCGCTCGGCGAGCCGCCGCCAGCTCTGCCCGGTGTCCAGCTCCAGCCGGAAGGGCAGGGTGTTGAGGAACATGCCCAGGGCGTGTTCGGCGCCGTCCACCTCGGGCCGGCCGTTGGCGACGAGTCCGGTGGTCACGTCGCGCTGGTTGGCGATCAGGGACTGGACGCGCAGGTGGGCGGCGAGGAAGACGCTCTTGAGGGGGACGGACCATTCCTGGGACCGGCGGCGCAGGGTCTCCAGCAGCTGCGGGTCCAGCTCGCGGGCGCTGACCACGACCTCGGCGCCCACCGCGTGGCCGCGGGTGCCGGTGCCGAGCCGGGGGACTTCGGTGATCTGGGCGCCGTCCAGTTCGGCCGCCCAGAACGCCCGCTGCTGCGGGTCCTCCTCGGCGGCGCGCTCCAGGTCGGCGTAGAGCTTCTGGAGGGGGACGACGGGGCCGGTGGCGGGGGTGCGGCCGTGCAGGTGGTCGCCGTAGGCGCGGACCCACTCCTCGACGAGGGTGGCCACGCTCCAGCCGTCGAGGATGGCGTGGTGGAAGCTCAGGCCGAGGACGACGCGCCGGGGGCCGGTGATGAAGAACCGCAGGCGGTAGGCGGGGGCGGTGGCCGGGTCGACGGGGGTGTGCTTCTCCTGCTCGGCCCAGGCGTCGACGACGGCCGCCGGGTCGGGCGCGGCGAGCAGGTCGACGACCTCCACGGGCAGCGGCGGGGCGTCCTCGACGACCATGTGGGGCTGTTCGAAGGAGGCGATGTCGAAGCGTGCGCGCAGGACGGGGTGTCGCTCGGCCAGCTGCCGCCAGGCCGCGATCAGGGCGTCGGGCTCGGCGCGGGGGACGTCCACGTGGTAGCGGAAGATGTCGTGGTAGACGGGCACGTCGGTGTCGACGCTGCTGTGGTAGATCATGCCCTGCTGCAGGGCGGAGGCGGGCCAGGAGCGGGCGTCGTCCGCCGGGGGCGCGGCGGCCGGCGGGTTGTCGGCGCGGCGCACCACGGCCGCCAGGTCGGTCAGCCGCTGGTGGGCGAAGACGTCGCCGACGGTGACCTCGTATCCGGCCTGGCGCAGTGCGGCCACGACGCGGATGCCGATGATGGAGTCGCCGCCGAGGGCGAAGAAGCTGTCGTGGGCGCCGACCCGCGTCACCCCGAGGGCGTCCTGCCACACGGCGGCGAGCAGGCGCTCGACGTCGGTGGCGGGCTCGACGTGTTCCTGTCCGTCGTCCTGCTTCTCCGGCCGCGGCAGCGCGGACACGTCGCGCTTGCCGTTGTGGTTGGTGGGGATGGCGGGGACGGTGATGACGAACTGGGGGACCATGTACGAGGGCAGCTCGGCGGCCAGCGCGGCGCGCAGGGCGTGCTCGTCGAAGTCCGGGCCGGCCACCACGTAGGCGCACAGGGCCTTCTCGCCGCGGTCACCGGCGACGGCGGCCACGGCGCACTCGACGACGCCGGTGAAGCCGCCGGCGAGGTGCTCGATCTCGCCCAGTTCGATGCGGTAGCCGCGGATCTTCACCTGGGTGTCGAGGCGGCCGAGGTATTCGATGACGCCGCCGGGGAGCCAGCGGGCCAGGTCTCCGGTGCGGTAGATGCGGCCGAAGCCCTCGGGGCCGGCCACGAACCGTTCGGCCGTGAGTTCGGGGGCGTGCAGGTAGCCGCGGGCCAGGCCGACGCCGGCGATGCACAGCTCGCCGGGCACGCCGAGGGGGGCGAGGTCGCCGCCGCGGGTGCGGACGATCAGCTTGATGTTGTCGATGGGGCGGCCGATGGGCACCGAGCGGGTGGAGTCCACGGCGTCGCAGTCGAAGTAGCTGACGTCCACGGCCGCTTCGGTGGGCCCGTAGAGGTTGACGAGCAGGGCCTTCGGCAGGGAGGTGTGGAAGAGCTCGACGTGGCTGACGGCCAGGGCCTCGCCGCTGGCGAACACCCGGCGCAGCGAGCCGAGCTTGCCGGCCGTGCCGGACGCCTGGGTGTAGGTGAGGAAGGCGTGCAGCATGCTGGGGACGAAGTGCATGGTGGTGGCGCCGCTGTCCGCCACCCGCTCGGCGATCCGCTCGGGGTCCTTCTCGGCCCCGTTGGGCAGGGTGGCGACGGACGCGCCGGCCAGGGACCACCAGAAGATCTCCCACACCGACACGTCGAAGGTGAAGGGCGTCTTGTGCAGGATGACGTCGTCCGCGCCGAGGGGGTAGCCGCGCTGCATCCACCACAGCCGGTTGACGATGGCGCGGTGCTCGACGACCACGCCCTTGGGGCGGCCGGTGGAGCCGGAGGTGTAGATGACGTAGCAGGCGTCGTCGGGGCCGGTGACGGGGTCGAGGTCGCCGTCCTCGTCGGACAGGTTGGCGGGGTCGTCCACGTCGAGCGTCGTGCGGGAGCCGAGGACGGGCGCGGTCCGGGCGGTGGCGAGCACCAGCTGGGTGCCGCTGTGGTCGAGGAGGTACTCGATGCGGTTGTCGGGCAGCGTGGGGTCGATCGGCAGGTAGGCGCCGCCCGCCTTGAGCACGGCGTAGATGGCGGTGAGCATGGCCGCGGAGCGGGGGATGCAGACGCCGACGATGCTGCCGGCGGTCACGCCGCGCTCGCGCAGGGTGCGGGCGAGCCGGTTGGCGTCCGCGTTGAGCCGGGCGTAGGTCGTGCCCTGCCCGTCGGCGACCGCGATGCGGTCGCCGTGCTCGCGGGCCCGCTCCTCCAGGAAGGAGTGCAGCAGCCGGCCGTCGGGGAACTCGGCTGCCGTGTCGTTGAACGCGCCGGTGATCAGGTCGAGTTCGGCGGCGCTGGGGGCGCGCAGTGCGTCCGTCGTCGTGGCCGGGTCGGTGGTGACGGTGTGCAGCAGGGTGCGGTAGGCGTCGAGGAGCCGGTGCGCGGTGGCGTCGGTGAACAGCGTCGGGTCGTAGCGCAGTGCGAGGCGGGCGGTGGGCCCGGTGGTGAGCGAGAACAGCAGGGGCGTGCCGGCGCGGTCCGCGTCCTCGGGGCCGAGGTCGCCGTCGACGGCGACCATGAAGTCGGTCGGCCGGCAGTCGGCGCGGTCCAGGACGAACCACACGGGCACGTCGAGGTGGGCCGCCGCCTGGACGTAGCCCGCGCGGACGGTGCCGAGGAGCTGCTTGGCCTGGGCGCCGGCCGGGACGGCCACCTCGACGGGGATCGCCCGGTTGGGTGAGCCGAAGGCCGGCGGCGGGGCGGGCAGGAAGACCACGACGTCGTCGCGGTCGGTGGTCCGGGCCGCAAGCAGCGCCAGCACGGTGGCGGCGACGGTGCGCAGGAGCACCGGGTCGCCGGAGGTGATGCGGGCGAGCGCGGCCGTGGTGGCCGGGTCGAGGTCGGTGCCGCTCACGCGGTGGTCGCCGGCGTCGGGGCGCAGGTGGTCGCGGATGACCTGGACCGGCTCGGTCCAGGTCTGCCGGCGGGCGTCCCAGAATTCCTGCTGGGCCGGGTGGTTGCGGAGTGCCTGCTGGGCCTGCAGTGCGCTAGTCATCGGGTCCTTCTAGAAAGAGAAATCGGCGTAAGCGGGGGTGACCGCGTCCTGGGACGCCGAAGGGCCGAACAAGGGGGTGTGCGGGGAGGCGTCGAGGTCGTCGATCAGCTCGGCCACACGGTGGAGCAGATATTCCGCCGAGGATGCGGCGAACAGGGCGGTGCTGTATTCGAGTTCGAGCACCGTCCCGTCGGGGCGCTGGTATGCCTGGAGGTTCAGGTCGAACCGGCAGGAACCGGCGTGCAGGAGATGGACGTCGACCCGCAGGCCGTCGCGGGCGAAGGTGTGGAAGTCGATGTTCTGCAGGGCGAAGAAGGCGTCCAGCAGCGGGAGCCGGGAGGTGTCCCGGGGCAGTCCCAGCCGTCCGACGACCCGCTCGAAGGGACATGCCTGGTGTTCCAGGGCTTCCTGGTGCCCCCGGTGTGTGACGGCCAGCAGGTCGGCGAGGGTCGCCGGTTCCGCGACGGTCAGGCGCAGGGCCGCGGTGTTGACGAACATGCCCACGACCGGTTCGAGGTCGGGGTGGACGCGGCCGCTCATGGGACTGCCGACGACGACGTCGTGCTGCCCGGAGAGCTGCATCAGGGCGGCGCTGTACGCGCTGAGGAGGACGGTGAACGGGGTGGTGCCCTCGCGGTCCGCGATCCGGCCGACCGCGGCGTTCCGCTCGGGTGTCAGGGCGAGCCGCAGCACGGCACCCGTTTCGGCGCGGACGGCCGGGCGGGGATGGTCGGTGGGCAGTTCCAGGCGGGGCGGGTCGGCGAGGGTGGTCAGCCAGTAGCGCTCGTCCGCCTCGAAGGAGCCGTCCGCGAGCCGGTCGGCGAACCACTGCGAGGCGTCGGCGTACCCCCACTTGGTCTCCGGCAGCGGGGTGCCGGAGAGCAGTTCGGTCAGCTCTTCCGCGACGATCCGCAGGGACACCCCGTCGAAGACGATGTGGTGGACGTCGAGGTAGAGCCGGTGGTGCGTGTCGTCGACGCGCACGAGCAGGGCGCGCAGCAAGGGGGCGCGCTCCAGGTCGAAGGGGCGTACGAACGTCTCCAGTACGGCCCGGTCGTCGCCGTGGGCGAGGGCGTCCGACGTGGTGAGCTGCACCGTCGCGCCGGGGGCCGGCTGCTGCCGCACGCCCTCGGGTGTGGTGACGAAGCGGGTGCGCAGGGCGTCGTGGCGGCGCACCAGCTCGGCCAGGGCGCCGCGGACCGCCGTGGCGCTCAGCGGACCGTGGACGTCGAGGCGGAGGGGGATGTTGTAGGCGACCGATGCTGCGGCGACCTGGGCGTGGGTGTGCAGGCCGTGCTGCTGCGGGTGCAGGGCCGAGGGCACGCCGGCGGGCACCGGGGTGACGTGCGGGAGGCTGCGGGCGGGGGCGGCCTGGGCCGCCCGTCGCACGGCGTCCGCCATGGCCGCCAGGGTGCGGTGCTCGAACACCTCGGAGAAGGAGAGCTGGACCCCGTCGCGTACGGCCAGCCGTCCGATCAGCGCGCCGACGGCCAGGGAGTTGCCGCCGAGGGCGAAGAAGTCGTCGTCGGGGCCGAGGCCACGGCCCTTCAGGCGGAGCACCGCGTCCCAGAGGCCGGCGAGTTCCCGCTGGCCGGCGGGGAGGTGGTCCCGGTCCGGGGCGTCGGCGGAGGCCGGGCCGGCGGGGCCGGGTGCGGGCAGTGCCGCCTTGTCGACCTTTCCGTTGGCGTTGAGCGGCAGGCGCTCCAGCACGACGAGTCGCTCTGGCCGCAGGTAGTCGGGCAGCCGCTCGGCGAGGGCGGCGTCGACGTCGTGCGCCCGGACGCCGTCGGCGAGCACGGCGTAGCCGAGCAGGTGCTTGCCCGCCTCGTCGGAGGCGACGACCACGCAGGCGTCGAGGACGCCGGGGCAGGCCATCAGGACCGCCTCGACCTCCTTGACCTCGACGCGGTGACCGCGGATCTTGACCTGGTCGTCGATCCTGCCGTGGAAGTGGACCAGCCCTTCGGCGTCCAGGCTGACGCGGTCGCCGGTGCGGTAGTAGCGCTCTCCGTCGATCGTGACGAAGCGCTCCTCCGTCAGCTGCGGATTGCCGAGGTAGCCGCGGGCCAGCCCGCTGCCGCCGGTGTACAGCTCGCCTGGCTCGCCGACGGGCACCGGCTCGCGCTGCTCGTCGAGGACGAGGACGGTCGTGCCCGCGAGCGGGCGGCCGATCGGGATGGCGCCCGGTTCGTCGGGCCGGACCTCATGGGTGGTGGTGAAGGTGGTGTTCTCGGTCGGCCCGTAGCCGTTGATGACGCGCAGCGCGGGGTGCGCCGCCCGCAGGGTGCGCACGTGGCGGGCCGACAGCACGTCACCGCCGACCACGACGGCGCCCAGCCGGGCGAAGACGTCGGGGTCGGCGTCGACGGTCTGGCTGAACAGCGGGGCGGTCATCCACATGACGGTGATGGCGTTGTCGTGCAGGACCTTCTTCAGTGCCGAGGGGACGAGCAGCGTCTCCTTGTCGGTCACGTACAGCGTCGCGCCGTTGAGCAGGCAGCCCCAGATCTCGAAGGTGGCCGCGTCGAACTCCAGGGCCCCGGTGAGCAGGAGGCGTTCGCGCTCGGAGAAGCGGAAGAAGCCGTTGTCCTTGACCAGCCGGACAATGCCGGCCTGCTCCACCAGCACGCCCTTGGGCCGCCCGGTGGAACCGGAGGTGAACATGACGTAGGCGAGAGGCGATCGCCACTCCTCGGCCCCTGCAGCGGCTGCAGGACCGGGGGCGGGGGCGGGGGCGGGTCCGGCCGGGGACCCGGCGGCGGCTCGGGCCCCCTCGGCGACGAGGGCGTCGGGCGTGACGAGGCACGTCCCGGCGGGCAGTGCGGGGGCGAGCGCCTCCTCCAGGCCGGGTGCGCACACCAGCAGGGAGGCGCCGCTGTCGCCGAGCATGTGGGCCAGGCGCTCGCCCGGGAACTCCGGGTTCACGGGCAGATAGGCGCCACCGGCCAGCACGATGGCCAGGGTGCACACGATCGCGTCGGCCGAACGCGGGAAGGCCATGGCCACCGGCGTCTCCCGGCCCACGCCCCGCGCGACGAGCCCGGCCGCCAGCCGGCCCGCACGTTCGTGGAGTTCGCGGTAGGTCAGCCGGATGCCGCCGTCGACCACCGCGAGGGCGTCGGGGCGGCGTTCGGCCTGTTCCTTGAAGAGGTCTTCGATCAGGGGATGGTGTCGATGGTGCGGCGAAGACGCCGTGATCATGCGGAAGGACCTTTCCCGTCACGCGCCGTACGAGCGCGTGCCGACGCGACCGGGGATCGCCCGGCCGTCGGTGTGGTGGTGCGGGTACTGATGGGGAATGTCGAAAAATCGGGCATCGCAACGCGCGCTTTCCCAGGACGGGGTAACGGGTGGAAAGCAACGCGGGTACGAGCGGGTGAACACGCCGGGATATCGGCGTCGCGGCGTGTCCGGTAGCGCGTGCGGCTGTTCCTACTCGGTGAGTGACCGGCTACAGCAAATCACGGCGCACGGTACGCAATTGTTTCTGCAACAAGAACTGTGTGACAACGGCTTACGAGCCCCCTCTGTCGCCCTGAAGTCGCAATCAACCTAGCAGGCACACCACTTCGCGCAATGTGACCATGACCACACGGATTGTGCATCTGAAACGCCGAGGTCAGAGGCACAATCCGCGGCTGGTCGCGGGGTGAACTCCACACACCGAAAACCCTACTCGCCGGTAAATGCACGCTACTGCCGAGTAATTCGCCGGCCACTCGCAGAATTCCCTTGATGTTCACGGAGACTGAGTACGGCGAGCGCGCTCGCTTCGTTGCACGGTGCCGAGTTGACACCCCGACTCCCCGGCTTCGCGATCGTGGCCCGAGGTCGGGTCGCGACAGTGGCCGACCGCGCCCGTACGGGCGGAGCGGGCGTACAGCCATGACGTGGCCGAGCGAGCGGCGATCCGTGCCGGCGGGCCGGGCCGGCCCCCTCCGGAGGCAGTGGCCCGACGGCAGCGACCCGGAGGCGGCGGCCCGGGAGCAGCGGCGGTCCACACGGAAGCGGCGCCCCCTCCCCCGACCGTCACCAATGACCCGGAACAGCCGAATCCGGGCAATAGCCGAAAGGTTGCACCGTCAGATATCTCGATCGAATAGAGGAGTGATTGCGTCGGCATCACGATCCAGCCAATGGCAAAAAAACGTCGATCTTTCGGTCAACGCACGGCATAGTTGCTTCCGCACCACCATTGATCTGCACACGACGATTTTCCCGTGACCACCCATGGGTGGAACTCCCCCGCGGGAAACGTCGTCCTCGTCCCAGAAGAAGGCTGTTCCATGCGCCGCACCACTCTCCGCCGTACCGCCGTCGCCGCGACCGCGGTCTCGCTGGCTCTGCTCGTCAGCGCCTGTGGTTCCAAGAAGGAAGACTCGTCGGCGAAGGACCAGCCGAAGGCCAAGGCGTCGTCGGCCGCGCCCGCCGCCGACGGGAAGGCGCTGTCGAAGGCCGAGCTGGACAAGCTCGTGCTGACCCAGGCCGACCTCCAGGGCCACAAGGTCGCCGAGGCGACCGAGGCGGACCTCGCCGCCACCAAGAGCGTCAGCAGCGACAAGGCCGAGTGCAAGCCGCTCGTCGACGCCATGATGATGCACGGTGCCGGCACGCCCGCCGCGACCGCGACGCGCAAGATCGCGGCGGTCCCCCAGGCTCCGGCCGCGGACGCTTCGGCCGAGGAGAAGATGAAGGCCGGCCTCGGCGCCCTGAGCGCGACCGTCACGGCCGACACCCTGGGCACGCACGACGGCCAGGGCGCCACGGAGGCCGTCGCGGGCCTGAAGAAGGCCGGCACCGCCTGCGCCGGCGGCTTCACCCTGACGGCGGGCGGCGAGAAGACGAAGATCACCAAGGTCGAGCCCGCCTCCTACACCGCGGGCGACGAGGCCGTCGCCTTCACCCTGACCGTGGACCTGGAGGGTCAGTCGGGCACGGCGCACATGGTGGCCGTCCGCAAGGGCACCACGGTCGCCACCTTCTACTCCCAGAGCCTGGCCGGCAAGGCGGAGCAGCCGAAGGCCGTGATCGACGCCCAGATGAAGAAGCTCGGCTGAATCCACGTCTGACGCCGGACCCGGCTGCGCGTCCGGTCCCTGATGTGCGCCGTCGGCCTCCGGTCCCTTCCCGTGGGGACCGGAGGCCGACGGCGTCCGCACGGTGACCGCTCTGCACCCGGAGACAGGCGGGTGCGGCCCCCGGGTGCAGGCCCGGCGGGCCGGGCGGACCATGGAACCCGGACGGGGGCGTGGACCTGGAGGTGGACGTGGCGGCGAAGCGGGCGCACGACGTGCGCGTGGGCAGGGTCTACGAGCCGGCCGGGACCGCGGAGGGCTGCCGCGTGCTGGTCGACCGCATCTGGCCGCGCGGGCTGAGCAAGGAATCCGCCGCCCTCGACGAGTGGTGCAAGGACGTCGCGCCCTCGACCGAGTTGCGCAGGTGGTACGGCCACGACCCGGAGAAGTTCCCCGAGTTCAGCCGTCGCTACCGTGCCGAGCTGCACGACGACGCCGTGCACGCGGAGGCCCTGCTCCATCTTCGCTCCGTCGCGGAACGCCGTCCCCTCACGCTCCTGACCGCCACCAAGGACTGCGACATCAGCGCCGCAGCCGTCCTCCGGACGGAGCTCGAACGGCGCTGACCCACCGGGCCGCAGGCCGCCCTCACCCGCCGTACAGCGCCTGGGAATCGCCCAGGACGCCCGCGAAGTCGGCGGCCAGCCGGCACGCGTCGGCGGGCGGCAGCCCGGCCGTGGAGATCCTCACCCCCGGTGCGGTCCCGATGCGGAAGCGCGCTCCGGCCGCGACCCACCAGCCGTGCGTCCGCAGTCCGTTCACCACGGCCGACTCGTCCCGTACGGGCACCCAGACGTTCATGCCGCTCGCCCCGTGCGCAGGAATGCCGCGCCGGCCGAGCTCGCCGGCCAGGGCCCGGCGCCGCTCGTCGTACGCCTCCTGCGCCCGCCGGACCAGCGCCTGCACGCCCGTGTCCGTCAGCAGGCCCAGCACCGTCTCCTGCAGCAGGTGGCTCACCCAGCCGGAGGTGAGCAGCATGCGCCCGTCGTGCCGGGCCAGCGTCGTCGCGTCGCACGCGGCCGCCGCCCATCGCAGGTCCGGGCCCAGGTATTTCGTCACGGTCGCGACGTGCGCCCAGCGTGTGAGCCCGTCCCCGCCACCGCTCCCGCTGCCCTGCGTGAGGGAGTGGAGAGGGGCCGCGGCGATGCGTCCGGCGTGGTCGTTCTCGATCACCAGCACGTCGGGGGCCTCGCGCAGGACCTCGACGAGCGCGTCACGGCGGGCGGCGGAGAAGCATCCGCCGTAGGGGTTCTGCGCCCGCGGGCTGCAGACGACGGCCCGCACTCCCGCCCGCAGCGCGGCGCGCAACGCCTCGGGACGCATGCCCTCGTCGTCGACCTCGACCGCTACGGTGCGCAGCCCCAACGCCGTGATGAGATCGAGCAGATGGTGGTAGCCGGGGTCCTCCGTGGCGACCGCGTCGCCGGGGCCCAGCTCGATGGAGAGCAGCCGTCCGATCAGGTCCAGCGCCCCGTGCGCGAACGTCACGTGCTCCACCGGCACGCCCTCTCCGCCCAGCCACTGCCGTACGGCCTCCTCCAGGCGCGGCAGCCGGGGCGACGAGCGGTGGGAGCGGGCGCCGGGCGACAGGCCGGCGGGCGGCAGCAGGTCCGGCAGGAACGCCGGATCGGGGTGGCCGCCGGCCAGGTCGCACAGGCCGTCGGGGACCTTGGGCGGGCGGCGGGACGCCACGGCGGGGGCGGGCGCCACGACCGTTCCGCCGCGGCCGCGCGTGTTCACGATGCCGCGCCGCCGCAACTCCTGGTAGGCCGTCGCGACGGTGCCGGGGCTGACCCCGAGCTCCTCGGCGAGCCTGCGGACGGGCGGCAGCGCCGCCCCTGACTCCAAGGCACCCTCCCGCACGGCCCGTTCGACCGACGCGGAAATGGTCTTGGCTGTCGTACCTGCGATCCCATATTGTGTTGCCACGTAGTCAATTATGTATTGATACATATCGGTTGGCAAGGGAAACCGGGGGAACGGGACCGTGAAGTCGGCTCGCACATGGGGCACCACCGTCAGCGCACGCGTACCAGGGGGCCGGGACGGGCGCCGGATGCTGGGGGTGGCCCTGGTCGACAGGGTCGGCAACGGCCTCTGGGCCGCCACCTCGGTCCTGTACTTCACCTACGTCTGTCACCTCGGCGTGGCCGAGGTCGGCACCCTGGTCGCCACCGCGGGCATCGCCGGCATCGCGGGGGCCCCGATCGGCGGCCGTCTGGCCGACCGTCTGCCGCCCACCCGCGTCCTCGCCGCCTTCCAGCTCCTGCGCGCGGCCACCGCCGTGGGCCTCCTCGTCACGAGCGACTACGCGGCGCTGCTGCTCTGTTCGGCGGCCGGCGGCTTCGGCGACCGTGCCGCGAGCGTCCTCACCAAGCTCTACGGCGCGCGCATCGCCGGGCCCGAGCGGGTCCGCTACCAGGCCGTCAACCGGACCGTCGCCAACGTCGGCTGGGCCGTCGGCGGCCTCGGCGCGGCGGCCGCCCTCGGCATCGGCACGACCTCCGTCTACCGGTACCTGCTCGTCGGCGACGGCCTCTCCTTCGTCGCTGCCGCCCTCATCACCCTGCGCTGCGCGGAAGCCTCCGCACCCGCCCGCACCGTCACCACCGGCGCGGCCCCCAGGCCCACCGAGGCGCAGGCCGGCCCTTGGCGCGACCGCACCTACCTGGCGTACGTGGTCACCGAATGCGTGCTGTTCTTCGACGACGCCGTCTTCCGGGTCGGTCTGCCGCTGTGGGCCGTCCGCGCCACCGACGCCCCGCACGGCCTCGTCCCCCTGCTGCTCGTCCTCAACAGCGTGCTGGTCGTCGGGCTGCAGGTCCCCCTCGCACGGTTCGGCGCGACGACCGCCAAGGCCCGCGCCCTCCTCGTCCCCCTCTGCGTCGCCTTCGCCGCGGCCGGCATCGCCATGGCGGCCTCCGCCGCGCACGGCGCCGTCTTCGCCGCGGTCTTCCTCATCCTCGGGGCGATCGGTTTCACCCTCGCCGAAATGCTCCACGCCACAGTCTCCTGGGAGCTCTCCGTGGCCCTGGCTCCCGAGACCGCCCAGGGCGCGTACCTCGGCGTGCACGGCCTCGCCCAGGCGACCCAGCGCGCGGCGGGCCCGATGGTGGTGACCGCGGCCATCGCCGCCGGCCCCCTCGGCTGGGCGGCCTTCGGCACCGTCATCGCCGCCACCTGCCTGATCCAGCACCGCCTGGTACGGGACCGGCTGGGACGTCCTCCGGCCGCCGCGGCGGAAGCGGCGACGGCCACGCCTGCCACGGCGGGCGGAAGCTGAGCCCCGGCCCCTTCGAGGCTTCGGTACCTCGGTGCCTCAACGCCTCGGCGCCTGTGGGGTGATGCACGTCACTGGCCAGGGCGTCACGGTTCCGGGTTGCGCGGTGTCTACACGGTGAGCCTGATTCGCGGAGGAGGGAGACGGGCATGCGAGGTGGAGGGTGAGCGAGGGAGAGGTCTTCGCCGAGTGCCGGCCGCTGCTGTTCACGATCGCCTACGAGATCCTCGGGAGCGCCGCCGACGCCGAGGACGTGGTGCAGGACAGCTACCTCCGGTGGCACGGGACGAAGGACAAGGACGTCGGGCATCCGCGCGCCTATCTGGTGCGCACGGTCACGCGGCAGGCGCTGAACCACCTGCGCTCGGCACAGCGGCGCCGGGAGGACTACGTCGGGCCCTGGCTTCCCGAGCCGGTCCGCACCGGGCCGGACGTGAGCGAGGACGTCGTGCTGGCGGAGTCGGTGTCCATGGCGATGCTGCTGGTCCTGGAGACGCTGAGCCCGGACGAGCGCGCGGTGTTCGTGCTGCGCGAGGTGTTCGGCTACTCGCATCGTGAGGTCGCCGACCTGGTCGGCAAGACCGAGACCACGGCACGCCAGATCGCACACCGCGCACGCGAGCACGTGCGGGCGCGGCGCAGGCGCTTCACCCACGACCCGCGCACGGCGGAGGAGATCGTCGGCCGGTTCCTGCGCGCGGCCGGCAGCGGCGACGTCACGGCACTGATGAACCTGATGGCGCCGGGCGTGGTCCACGTCTCCGACGGCGGGGGCCGGGTCAGTGCCGCCCGCCGCCCGGTCCGGGGGCGCGAGCACGTGGCACGGTTCGTCGCCGGGGTCGCCAGGACCAGCGGGCTCGGCGCCCAGGCGGAGTTCGCCAGCTACAACGCCCTGCCCGCGCTGCTGGTCCGTTCGGGCGACCGGCTCGACCACGTGCTGGTCTTCGAGATCACCGGCTCCCTGATCCACCGCCTGTACGCCGTACGCAACCCCGACAAGCTGGGCGCGGCCGTCGATCCGCGCCCCTTGGCCAGGAGGGACGAGACATGGAAACCCTGACGGTGCGACGTGTCATCGCAGCGCCGGTCGCCGACGTCTTCGCGTGGTGCTCCACGACCACCAACTACACCCGCTCCCCTTTCGTCCTCAAGGCGCGGTTGGCCCGGCCGGGTGCGGGCGCACCCTACGGGGTGGGTGCCGTCCGGGTGCACACATGGGTGATCGGCTGGTTCCGGGAACGGATCACGGCCTACAACCCGCCGTACGACTTCGACTACACCGTCGACCGCAGCTTCCCGCCGGCCCGGCACGAGCTCGGCCGCATGACCTTCACGGAAGTCGCCGAAGGCACGCTCGTCGAGTGGACGACCACCTTCCAGGTCCCGCTCCCCTTCGGCGCGGCCCTCACCCGCGTGGTCGCCAAGCCCGTCATCGGCCACGTCTTCGGAAAGATCCTCGACGCCGCCGACACGGCACTCACCACCACCCCGGCCGGCCTGCCCCGGTCATGAGGAGGCACGTCCGGGTCCCCGGCCGGGGACCCGGACACCGGCCCTTACCCTCGTGGCCCTACTTCCACGGTTCGTTGAACGACCGGCCGGGGACCGGCTTGGCGATGAGGGCTATGGCAATGAAGAAGTTGACCTGCCCGATCGCGATCGTCAGCGTGGCCAGCGCCTTGGGGTCGTAGTGCTCGGACACCTGGGCGTACAGCTCGTCGGACACCCTCTCGCCGTGCGCGGAGGGCTGGAGCACGGCTTCCACCAGGGCCAGCGCCGCGCGCTCGGCGGCGGTGAAGTACGGCGCGTCCTGCCAGGACGCCACCGCGGTGATCCGCTCCTCCGACTCCCCGGCCTTGCGCAGGAATCCGGTGTGCAGGACGGTCAGGTAGGTGTTGCCGACGATCTGGCCGGCCCGCAGCTGCACCAGACTGATCGTGGTCCGCGGCACCGAGCGGTTGCCGGTGGCCTTGAACAGCGCCGCCGACACCTCCGCCAGCTCGGGCACGAGCTCCAGCGGGTCCTCGGACATCCGCGGACCCGTCGGAACCTCCGCAGTGATCGAACGCGTTTCCATCGTCGTGTCCCTTCGTGCTTTCCGTTGCTGTCACTCCCCTGACGGATCGCGCCGGGGACATGTGACCGATGGGCGGGGTTCGCGTGGGGTGACGTGGATCACGGGGTCCATACGCCCGTGGCGGCCTCACTGGCGACTGGCGGGCCGCACGGTCGACGAGACGACGGCCGGCGGCGGATCGGATCTGCTGATCACCGCCGGGTACCGGATCGGCGGCGAGCTCTGCGGGCCGCTGTTGCACTTGCTGCCCGCCATCACGGTCGTACGGCCGGAGGAGGGCGTCTCTCGGGCCGGGTCAGGAGGCGCCGGTTCGTACGGCGGTGACGGCCACCGTCGTGTAGCCCATCGTGAAGCTGCCGCCCATCGCGTCGATGGCGGCCCCGACGCCCTGCAGCACCTCCTGCAGCTTGTCGGGCGGGAGCCGGGTGAAGATCGCCTGGGTGGGCATCTGCTCCAGCCACGCGTCCCGCGTGCAGGACCGTTCCCAGTCGAACCGCCACTGCTCCGGTTCGCCGTATCCGCCCGCCGCCCGGATGCCGTCGGCGGCCTTCGCGAACAGCGCCTGATATCCGCTCAGGGTTTCCTTCATGATCGCCTCGAAGTCGAACGGCGCCTCGGGCAGGGCCCGTCGGCACACGTCGGCGACGGACTGCGCCAGGCCGGGCGGCAACCGGAAGGCGTTCCAGAACGGTGCCAGCAGGCCGCCGGGGCGCAGCACCCGCGCGGCCTTGACCGCTCCGGCAACCGGGTCGATCCAGTGCCACGCCTGCCCGGCGACGACCGCGTCGAATGCACGGCCGTCCGGTTCCCAGTCCTCGAACGTCGCGACGTCGACCTCGCCGCCGGACTGCTGTGCCAGGCCGGCCATCCGCGCGTCGGGCTCGACGCCGAGCACGCGGCAACCGGCCGCCTGGAACTGGCGGGCGGCGATTCCGGTCCCGGAGCCGACGTCGAGGACGTCCAGGCCGGGGCGGCCGGCGACGATCCGGTCGATCAACGAGTCGGGGTACCGGGGCCGGGCGCGGTCGTAGCGTTCGGCGTCCGTGCCGAACGACTGGGCCGTCTCGCGGTGTTGATGGGGCTGGCGCTCGGAGAGCCGTGGCGGTTCCGGCGGTATGGTGGGCATGCGCCCACTATTAGTGGGCGCATGCCCACTCGTCAACGGGCGGGCCGGTGGAATCGAGGGAGGACCCGCGGTGCCCACAGGGGTAGCCATCCGCGACGCACGCGCGCAGTTGTTCCAGGCCGCCGAGCGCGTCCTGCTCCGGGACGGGCCGAACGCGCTCACCAGCCGGGCCGTCACCACGGAGGCGGGCTGCGCCAAGGGCGTCCTGCACCGGCACTTCGCCGACTTCGACGCCTTCCTCGCCGAGCTCGTGCGGGAGCACATCGCAGGGATCGACGCCCGGGCCACCGCCCTGCGCGACGCCGCCGGCACCGGCACCGTCGCCGGCAACCTCACCGGCGCGCTGACCGGGCTGTTCGGGTCGGTCGCCGTGGCGATCGTCGCGCTCATCACCTCCCGGGACGAGCTGCGCACCCGGCTGCGCCGGACCACGCCGACCGGCGTTCCGATGCTGACGGAGGCTTCGGGCGCGCTCGCCTCCTACCTCACCGCGGAACGCGAGCTGGGCCGTATCGCAGCGGACGCCGACGTCGACACGCTCGCCCCCACCCTGATCGGCGCCACGCACCTGCTGTTCGCCGACCGGGACGGCACCCGGCCGGACGCCGGGGCCGTCCACAAGATCGTGACCGCGGTCATCGCCGGGGTCGCACAGGAACCACCGCGGTAGACGAAAAGGCCCGGTTCAGTCGGTGTCGGTGGCGGCCAGTACGGCGATGCGGCGGCCGTCCGGGGCGAGCGCCACGATGCCGTAGTCGTTGATCTCGTTGTGGAACCACTCGGAGTCCGCCTCGAAGCGCATCCACGTACAGGCCGACGCCTGTTCCTCGACCTCGGCGGGGCCTGCGCCGGGCTGCGCGCCGGCGAGCCCCGCGAGGGACCACCACGCGGACAGCCGGCCGTAGGCGCCGTACACCCCCGGTCCGTACACCCCTGCGCCCGAGGCGGTGGCGAAGAGCACGCGCCACACCTCCCCGAGGGAACACGGTGCGAAGACGAAACGGTGCTCCGCCCCCAGGCCCTCGAGGCACTCCATCGGCAGTGACGCCACGACACCCGGCAGTTCCTCCGGGGTGACGGGCCGCTCGGTGGTGAAGACGCCCACGTCGTGAGCACCCCAGTTGCCCTGCTCCGGGGGCCCTGTGATCGCCTCGGCCAGGCGCACGGTCGTGACGTCGGCCACCGGGTGGGCGGCCCCTGCGCCACGGGCGGCGGCATCGAGTGCAACGGGCGAGGACATCCTCGGGCAGCCGATACCGGCTCCGCCGTTGTAGCTGCGGCTGGGGAAGGGGGCGCCGTGTTCCATGTCGGCGAGCTTGTCGGGCAGCCAGGCCAGGCCACCCCACGGGGCACAGAAGTGGATGTTGTGCGAGCGCCGGCGGATCTCGTCCGCGTCCACGCCGCGCAGCAGCAGTTCGTGGAACAGGCAGGCACGCAGCTCGTCCCACAGGGCGCCGCCGTCGTCGGACAGGACGGGCAGCAGGTCCTCCAGGGTCTGCGCCTCGGCGAGCAGGGAGGCCAGGAAGCGCGGCCCCGACTGCGTGCCGGCGTCTGTTGCCCCTGCCTCGCGGTACACGTGCAGCAGCTGCTTGACGAACTGCCGGCCCGGCGTGAGCGCCAGGGCCCGCAAGACCTGCGTCAGGCGGTGGTCCAGGTTGCGGAGCCGCTTGTGCAGCACTGCGCGCTCCCGCACCAGCGCGTCACCGAACTCCGTGAGCCGGGCCGCGTCGCCGGCCCGCCCCCAGACCTCGGCGGCATCCCACGGGACCTGGTCTATCTCCGCGGCGTCCACTCTCCGCTCCCCCATTCTGTCGGGATCATGTCGCCCACATGATCCACCACCCGTCGTACATCACCTTGCGAACCTAGGGTCCCTAGGTTTACCCTAGGGACCCTAGGAGAGCTGGAGGGCAGACGCATGGCACGGGCAGGACTGACCGCGGAGCGGGTGACGATCGCGGCCGCCGAGTTGGCGGACGAGGCCGGGCTCGACCAGGTGACCATGGCGCGGGTGGCGCGGCGACTCGGCGTGAAGGACGCGAGCCTCTACACGCACGTCCGCAACCTGGAGGACCTGCGCGGGCGGATCGCGTTGCTGGCGGCGGACGAAAAGACGCTCCGCATCGCGGAGGCGACCGCCGGACGGGCGGGCAAGGACGCGCTGGTCGCGTACGCGAACGCCTGGCGGGAGTACGCCCACCGGCATCCCGGCCGCTACACGGCCACGCAGACCCCGATTCGGATCGACCCCGGGCTGGCCGCAGATGCGCCCGGACCACGGCGCGCGATCGAGCTGACCTACGGCATGCTGCGCGGCTACGGACTGGCCGAGCCCGACCTGACCGACGCCGTCCGGTTGCTGCGCAGCACGTTCCACGGGTTCGTCGCCCTGGAGGCCGCGGGAGGGTTCGCGCACAAGCGTTCGCCGCAGGACTCCTGGGTGCGCGCCCTCGACGCCCTGCACACCCTGCTGGAGCACTGGCCTCCGTCCCGAGAAGGAGAATCCTCATGACCGCCCCGACCACCGGCACCCTGCGCACGGACGGCGCGACCCTGCACTACGAGGTGCGCGGCCAGGGCCCGCTCCTGCTGCTGGTCCCCGGCGGGGCGGGGGGCGCGGCCGCCTTCGACGGCATCGCCGACGACCTGGCCGCCGAGTACACGGTCGCGACCTACGACCCGCGCGGGATGTCCCGGAGCACGCTCGACGACCCCGAGGCGGAGCAGCACGTGGCCGAGCACGCCGACGACGCGTTCCGGATACTGGAACTGCTCTCGCCCCACGAGCCCGCCCGGGTGTTCGGCACCAGCTCGGGCGCGATAACCGCCCTGCACCTGCTCACCGACCGTCCCGACCGCATCGAACGCCTGGTGGCCCACGAGCCGCCGGTGGTGGAGGTGCTGCCGGACGCCCCCGAGCATCGCGCGCTCATCGCACGCGTGCAGGAGACGCTGCGCGCAGAGGGGCTGATGCCGGCGATGGCCGTGTTCGCCGCGGGGCTGAAGAAGGAGGGCGACACCACCGGGCCGAAGGCCCCCGCCACGCTTCCCCCGCAGGCGGCGGCGCGGGCCGAGCAGACGATGGCCAACCTGCCGTACTTCGTCGGGCGCATCGTGCCCCGCTTCATGGCCTACGCCCCGGACGCCCAGCGGCTGAAGGCGCTGTCGGACCGGCTCGTCCTGGCCTGCGGCCAGGACTCACGCGGCGAGCTGCCCTACCGTGCGGCCGCCTTCCTGGCCGAGCGTCTGGGCATGGACCTCCTGCACTTCCCCGGCGGGCACACCGGACTGACCACGCATCCCGCCGCATTCGGCGCACTCCTGAAGAAGTCGTTCCGGGCCTAGATCCGAGGCGCGCCGCTTCGGTGACGAAGCGGCGCGCGTCGGCACGGCTAGGACGTGTCTCCTTGACGGGTTGCCAGTTGATCAGCCGCATTTGTGGTCGGTGATCGATGTGGTGTGGGACGGATCGCACCCTCGTACGGGCGGGCCAGGCATCGACGCACCGGCCTTTCAAGATGACCGTGGTGGGTTCAGTGGTGCTCGGTCGCTCGCCTGCCTGTCTGGCGCAGGGCAACATAGATCAGGATGGCGAACGCAGCTATGGCAGTGCAGGTACGGGCATCGTTGAACAGTTCCCAGCGGCGCAAAATCTCCGGATGGTCGGCTGGCGGCGCGGTGGCGGCCCACTGCTTGATGCGGCCGTTGATCGGGACATTGCCGAACCGGGTGATCAGGAAGGACGCGACGGTCAAGAGCCCTGCCGTGGCTGTGAGGACTCGGGTCCGCTCGCGTGTGAGGGCGGCCAGGGCGAGGGAGCTGAGGGCCGAGACCGCCATGGCCGCCTGCATGGTGATCCCGTTCATTTTCATCAGCTCGGTGTGGAAGTCGAGTCTCATGTCGATCGGCACGGAGTTGAAGGTCGGGACGAGGTTGGCGGCGCCGTAGCTGAAGGCTCCGGCGAGCAGACCAGTGGACAGCAGGGACACGCCCAGGAGGAGCCGGGTACGCATATGGTTCATGCTTCCTTGGTGGGTCGGGTGAAACGACTGCACGGCTCACCTCGGAGCCGGCCTTCCGGCAGCCTGCGGCCGTAGGCCAGCAGCAGGAGGTCCTGGGCGACGCCGTACACGGGCGAGCCAAAGCCGTACGACCAGTCGAGGTCCTCGGCGCACAGCCGCACTCCGTCGAGGCCGGCGCCGAAGAACTTCAGGCTGCTGGGCCGGATCTCGTCGAGCAGGATGCGCAGCCGGTTCGCCGGGACGCGCCGGTCGAGGCCGAGGGCGACGGTGATGTCCAGCCCGTGCACGACGTCGTGGCCGAGCGCCGCCGCGAGCCCGCCGACCGGTGGTGTCCAGGGGTGGTGGGCGTTGTCCCGCAGGAAGGCGGCGAGTGCGGTGGTGGAATGGGCGGCCGCATCCCTGCGCGCGACTCGATCGGTCATGCGGTGAAGGTTGCCGCGCGCCTTGACCAACTCGCCCAACGTCGCGGGCAAGGAGAGCCGGAAGCCCATCGACATGTGCGCCGCGACCTCGCGAACGCGCCACCCTGCGCACAGGCTCTGCTCGTTCCACTGGTCGGTTCGCAGAGTGTCGAGCAGGCCGGCCAGTTCTCGGCGTTCCCCCGCAATCGCTGCCCTGACCTCGGTGCTCTTCCCTTTGCGGGCTGTCGCGTTCTCCATGTGATCAAGCCTGCAGCCGATGGATCGATTGCACCAGTAGATAGTTCTGCTGCCACCTAGAATCATTGCTTATGGAGCTTCGTCAACTGCGCTACTTCGTTTGCGTCGTCGAGGAGGGCGGTTTCACCCGAGCCGCCGCCCGGCTGCATCTGGCCCAGCCCGGCCTCAGCGCCCAGATCCGCCAGCTGGAGAAGGAGCTGGGGCAGCCCCTGCTCGACCGCTCCGGCCGGTCGGTGACTCTGACCGAGGTAGGCCGGGCGGTCCTGCCGTACGCCCGCGCCGCACTGGCCGCTGCGGAGTCGGTGCAGCATACGGTGGATGCGTACACGGGGCTGCTGCGCGGCCGGGTCACGCTCGGGCTGGTCTCCGGCGCCACCGGCCACGCCTTCGACATCGCCGCTTTACTCGCGGACTTCCACGACGCCCACCCCTCAGTCGAGGTGGCACTCACCGAGGACACCACGGAGCGGATGCAGGCCGCGCTCCTGGCCGGCGAGCTGGATATCGCCGTCCTCGGGACAGCAGAGGAGGTGCCCCCGGCCGGAGCGGCCTTCCAGACGGTGATCGACGTCCCGCTGGTTGCCGCTGTCGCGCCTGGCGATCCGCTTCTCGACCGGGTCGACGGCACGAGCGTCCCTCTTGCCGATCTGCGCGATCGGCCGCTGATCTGCCTGCCGCGCGGCACCGGGGTGCGCGCGGCGCTCGAACGCGGCTGCGCGCAGGCAGGATTCCGGCCCCGGGTCACCTTCGAGGCGGCAGCCCCACGCGTGCTCGCACACTTCGCCGCGCGGGGCCTGGGCATTGCCGTGCTACCTGCCGGCGAGGACGACTCCACCCTTGACGAACAGCTTCGCACCCTGCGGATCGTCGGGCCCGAGATGCGTGCCCGCATCGTGCTCGCCTGGCAGGCCAACGGTCCTTCGAGCCCCGCGGCCCGGGTACTCCTCGACCGCCTGCGCAAAGCCATCCCCAAGCCGCCCGAGTTTTAGACGGCCTCTGTCCTTGGTCATCGTCGTGCCCAGATGAGGATGGTGGCGAGGTGGAATGCGGCCTGGTAGGCGAGGGCGAGTTTGTCGGTTCGCATGGCCAGGCCGCGCCACTGCTTGAGGCGGTTGATGCAGCGTTCGACGGCGTTCCGCTGCTTGTAGACCTCCGAATCGAAGCCCGGCGGACGGCCGCCCCGGCTGCCTCGCCGCAGACGGTGGCCGACTTGGTCGGCCGGCTGCGGGATGACCGCGCGTATACCTCGCCGTCGTAGATGCCCCCGGATTGCGCGGGAGGAGTAGGCCCGGTCTGCCAGGACGGCGAAGGGCCGGGTCCGGGGCCTGCCGGAGCCGGTTCGAGGCACGCGGATGCGAGCCATGACCGTCTCGAAGGCCGGAGCATCACCGGCGTGACCCGCGCTGACGGTCAAGGCCAGGGGCCTGGCGCGACTGTCCGCGACCAGGTGGACCTTGGTGCTCAGCCCGCCGCGAGAGCGTCCAAGTGCCTGATCGGCGGGATCAGGTCCGCCAGCTACCCCTTTTTTTCGTGCTCCGGCGGCGTGTTGGTGGGCCCGGACTACGGTGGAGTCCACCGATACCGTCCAGCCGATGTCATTGTCGGCGTCAGCTGCGGCCAGGACTGCGGAGAGGATCTTCGCCCAGGTGCCGTCGATGGCCCACCTGATCAGCCGTTTGTGGGGGGTGTGGAACGAGCCGAGCTCGTCGGGGAGATCCCGCCAGGGCGAGCAAGTGCGGTTTTTCCACGCGATGGCCTCGAGCGTGCGGCGGTGGTCGGCCCACCGCCGTCCGCGGACCGGATCGGCCGGCATCAGCGGCGCGATCCGGTCCCACATCGCATCAGTGATCACTAACCGGCCAGACACATCTCATCAACTGACCAGCCCATCAGAGAGACACCTCCTAGCCCAGGGCGAGAGCCTTGACGCCCGACAGGATGGGGACGAGCTGGTAGTTGCCGTCCCCGGCACCACAGGACACCTGCGAATCGGCGGTGTTGGAGACGTTCGTCCCCGCCGCGAACCGCCCGTCACTGCTCGTCACCACCGTGCTGAAGTGGTTGCTCGCAGAGGACGAGTAGTACATGCACTGGTGCAGGTTCGCGTAGCTTCCCGAGGTCAGGTCCAGCGCCTTGACGCCCGACAGGATCGGGACGAGCTGATAGTTGCCGTCCCCGGCACCACAGGACACCTGCGAATCGGCGGTGTTGGAGACGTTCGTCCCCGCCGCGAACCGCCCGTCACTGCTCGTCACCACCGTCGTGAAGTGATTCGTCGCGGAGGACGAGTAGTACACGCACTGGTGGAGGTTCAAATAGCGGCCTGAGGCGAGGTTCAATGCCTTGACGCCCGACAGAATCGGTACGACCTGGTAGTTCCCGTCACCCGCACCGCAGGACACCTGCGAGTCCGCGGTCCCGGAGACGTTCGTCCCCGCCGCGAACCGCCCGTCACTGCTCGTCACCACCGTGCTGAAGTGATTGGTGGCCGACGACGAGTAGTACATGCACTGGTGCAGGTTCAGGTAGCCCGAAGCAGCGGCCCGCGCCTGCGGCGGCTGCGGTGCGGCAGGGGCGGGCGCCGCCATTCCCACGAAGGCACACGCGCCCATCGCAGCGGCGACCGCCGGCCTCCACACGCGTCTGATCATCGATCGCATCATTCCCGGGTCCTCCCCAAGGTCCGTGCGACGCGGACACCCCGGCCCGCGACGGAACAACACCAGGAGACCACCGACATCCGCCCACGGGTAACGGGGTGAACACAACAGCCATCCCATCAAGCGACGAGTCGACCAACCTTGCGCATGTCCTTGCATGTACAACAGAATCCTGACTGAGGGCCGGGGAGCCCGCTCGGCCCCGGCCCGACGTTTGTCTGCCCTCGCCACCGCCCTCGTCAGTAGCCGACCGTGAAGCGGCGTTGGATGTGGCGGGGGTTTTCGATTTCGTCGAGCAGGGCCACGGCCAGGTCCTGGGTGGAGATGTCGCCGGCGCCCTCCTCGTGGGGGAGCACCTGGTCGCCGCCCGAGCGGTAGTGGCCCGTGCGTTCGCCGGGTCGGATGCGGCCGGCCGAGGGGCTGAGGTAGGTCCAGTTGCGGTCCGACAGGCGGCACAGGTCCAGGACCTCGGCGTGGGCGAGTACGACCTTGCGGTACGCGGCGGGGACGTGCAGAACGTCCGTCAGGACGCGGGCGAATCCCTCCTCGTCGTCCAGGAGCCGTACGCCCGGCGCCGACTCCAGGCTGCCACCGCCGCCGACCACGACGAGCCGGGTCGCGGGGTGGCGCTCCAATGCCTTCAGGAGCGCGCGGGCCGTGGCCGGCAGCACGTCGGCGTGCGCGATCTGATCGGCGATGTCACCGCCGGGGGCGATGGCGTTCACGACGACGTCCAGTCCGGCGACGGCCCGGGACGCGCCCTCCGGGTCACCGGCGTCGGCAACCCGCCACGTTGCGCCGCCGCGGTCCGCCGGCACGCGCGCGGCGTCCCGTGTGACGGCGGTGACCGCGTGACCGCGGCGCAGCCCCTCCGCCACGACCGCCCGGCCGATGAGACCGGTGGCACCCAGCACTCCGATGTCCATGGGAATCCCCTCCTTGATGGACACCGTGCAATTACTACACGGCGTTCAGTTTGCGTACGGCAGATAGTAACTCGGTGCCGTAGAGTGTCAACGGTGGGGAACGAGACGAGAAGCCGGCGGGAACGCCTGCGGGCCGAGACGGCCCGGGAGATCAAGACGATCGCGCTGAAGCTCATGGGCGAGGGCGGTCCGGACGCCATCTCCCTGCGGGCGATCGCGCGGGAGATGGGCATGACGGCGGGGGCCATCTACGGCTACTACGCCACGCGCGACGACCTGATCACCACGCTCATCGGCGAGGTGTACACCGACCTCGTCGACACCGTCGAGGCGGCGCGCGACGCCCGGCCCGCCGACGACGCCGCCGGCCGCGTGCTGGCCTGGGCCGAAGCGCTGCGGACGTGGGCGCTCGCCAACCCCCAGGGCTTCCGCCTCGTCTACGGCGATCCCGTGCCCGGCTACCGGCCTCCGGAAGGCGGCCCCGGAGCCGCGGCACGCGGCCGCGCCTGCGCCGGGCTCACCGCCCTGATCGCGGACGCCTGGCCGCGCGCCCGGGACGCCCACGGTCACGCCTCCTACCAGTGGTCCGACTTCGGCGAGGAGCTGGGCGCCCACGTCCGGGCCGAGCACCCCGAGCTGCCGCCCGAGGCGGTGGCGCTGGCCCTGCGCACCTGGGGACGGATGCACGGCCTGCTGGCGCTTGAGCTCTACGGTCACCTCTCCCCCGTCGCCCTCACTCCCGAAGTGCTCTACCGCGACGAGATGCGGGACCTGGTCCGGTCGCTGGGGCTGGTCCCGCCCGCCACCTGACCGCCGGCCCGTACCGGTCACCCCGTCAGCCGCGGCGGACGGCCAGGACAGTGCTGCGCACGACGGCTTCCTTGAAGGCCGCCGCGGTACGGCCGGTCAGCGCCGCGGCGCGCGGGCTGTCGTCGGCGCGGGTGAACTGGACGATGCCGTCGTGGCGGCCGAGGCTGATGTTGGTGAAGACGTACCTGATCCGGGCCGGCTCCGGTTCGCGGCCGGTCAGACGGGCGGTGATGACGTCGGCGACCTGACGTCCCATGGGCATGGCCGTCTGGCACGACATACGGGTGGTGCCGGCACCTCCGGTGTGCCCGGCGGCCGCGTCTCCCACCGCGTACACCTCGGGATGGGACACCGAGCGCAGGGTCTGATCGACCGTCATCCGGCCGTGCCCGTCCGTGGCGAACCCCGCCTCGCCCGCCAGGGAGGGAGCACGGAAGCCGGTGGCCCAGAGGACGGCGTCCGCGGTATACGGCGTGCCGTCGTCGGACAGCACGGCACAGGGATGGACTTCCGTGACGCGCGTGCCGGGGTGGGCGGTGACGCCCAACCGGCTGAGCGCGCGCTGCAGATGCCGTTGGGCACGCGGTGACAACCCGTCGCCGATGCCGGTGGCGGCGAACAGCGTCATCCGCAGGGCCGGGTAGGTCTCGGCAAGTTCGGCGACCGTCTCCAGGCCGGTGAGGCCGCCGCCGACCACGGCGACGGTGCTGCCGGGTGCGAGCCGGCTCACGTGGCGGTGCAGCCGTTCCGCCTCGCCCGCTCCGTCGAGCGTGTGGGCGTGTTCGGCCGCCCCCGGCACCGTGCCGAGGTGCGGCCGGCTGCCCAGGGCGACGACGAGCGTGTCGTAGCCGACCGAATGGGGTGCACGGTCGAGGTGGACCGTGCGGGCAGCGGCATCGGCCGCACACGCGCGGGCGTTGAGGAGTCCGATCGGTGTGCCGCGCAGCAGGTCCGGCAGGGGCAGCTCGTTCAGGCGTTGTCCGGCCGCGAGTTGGTGGAGCCGGACGCGCTCCACGAACCGGTCCCCGGCATTGATCAGCGTGATGGTGACGTCGCTGTGGCGCAGCCGTCGGGCTGCGCGCTTGGCGGCGACGAGACCGGCGTAGCCGGCTCCGAGAACGACGAGGTGGTGGCTCATGGCGTGACTCGCTCTACGTGGATTCGGTGGTTCGGGTGAGTTCCGGTGGGTTCCGGTGGGTTTCACTGCGTCGGCGTGCGTCAACGTGCGTCAGACCGGTGCGCGCGCCACCGCGAGCGCCCAGGCGACGTAGCCGAGGTTGACCACGAGCCGTGCGACCGCGCCCGCCGGTCGCTGCAGCAGACCGGGGCGTGTGGGATGCGCGCGCCGCAGGGCGTCGAGGTGCGGGACCAGGTAGACGGTGATGAGCCCGGCGGCCGCCCACCCCCCGGCCACCCGGGTGCGGGGCAGCAGGATCAGTACGGCCACCACGATCTCCACGGCTCCGCTGACGGCCACCAGCAGGGCGGCCGCGCCCAGCCAGGGCGGCACCAGGGAACGGAAGTACCCCGGTACCACCCAGTGCAGGACCCCGACGGCCATCAGGAACACCGCCAGCACGACGGCAGCGATAGCATGCATGGCGCGATGATCTCTTCGCCCCGCGCATGGACGCTTGAACAAAACGATCGCCGGCTCGTCTTCTCCACCGGCGCCGAGGCGACGTTGTTCGCCGAATCCGGTGGCTCCGGCGTCACCCGCCATCACCATCCGGCGTGGAAGGTCGTGCTGCCGGTCGGCGGTGACGTCCGGATCGGGCAGGCGGGCCGTCCACCGCTCTCCGCGGCGGGCCTGGTCGTACCGCCCCAACTCACCCACACCTGCGCCGTGGCGTCCCCGTACGCCGCCCTGTTCATCGACCCCTGGCGCCTGCGCGCCGGTACGGGGCTCGTACGGCTGGACGCCGACACGGTACGACGCCTGCTCGCGGCGCTCGGGCCCCATGACGCCGACGGACTCGGCACGGCGGCCGGCGACCTGGCGGCGGCCTGCAGCGAACTCTTCACCCTCACCGGAGCCGCGCCCGCGCCCCGCCTCGACGAGAGGGTGGCTCACGCCGTACGGACGGCCGGCCTTACCGGCCCTGACGGCACCATCGGCGAGCTGGCCGCCGAGGTCGGCCTGTCGCCGGCACGGCTCCGGGCGCTCGTCCGCGAGTCGGTGGGCATCCCCCTCGTCCGGCTGCGGCAGTGGGGGCGGCTGCGGAACGCGATCGCCGACCTGCCCCACACCTCGGTGGCCGCGGCGGCGGCTGCCGCAGGCTTCGCCGACCAGGCCCACCTGGCCCGCACGTCCCGCACCCTCCTCGGGCGCACACCCGCCTCCCTGGGCCGCGTCACCTGCGCAAGGTGAGCCGTCGCCGCCCTCGTCGATGCCCGCAGCACCGGTCTGTGGGACGGCGACGACTCATAGGTCCTGCCGGCCCGGCGGCGCCCACCGCCTACTTCACCGCGGCGCTTGCCAGGACCGCGTCGACCTCCCGCTGCGCGGGCGCCCCCGCGGGCTGGGCGAGGCCGAGGAGGAACGCCGAAGCGGTGGGACGTGCCGCGATGACGGTCATGCGGAGGTGGGCCGTTCCCTGCTTGCCCGCGTCCACCGCCAGGGTCACGGTGTGGGCGGGGCGGTCGCTCACCGTGGTCTCGCGGGAATCCTCAAGCGTCGTCCTGCTGTCCGGATAGAAGAACTCCGCGTTCGACCGGGCCGCACGCTCCGTCTGCCGCTTCAGCTCCGACTGCGGTACGGGCCCGCCCCGCCCGGCGAGCACGACGCCGCTTCCGTGACCGTCCCCGCCACCGTCGCCGTCGGAGTCCTTGTCCTTGTTCTTGCCCTTCGTCGCGATCGACGAGGTGAAGGCCCCGATCAGCCCCTTCTTCTCCTCGTGCCCCCAACCCTTGGGGATCGCGTAGGAAAGACCGGCCGTGCTGTCCGTCACGCGCGGCCGGCCCGCCAGCGGAGAACCGTCGTCGCGCAGCAACCACCACGCCGTGGCGGTGCCGCCGGACAGCGCCAGGACCAGCGCCGCGACCACACCGGTCACCGCCGCCCGGCGGTTGCGCGGGCGCCCGGCCGGAGGCACCGGGGGCACGGGCGGGTGGCCGGGGTGCGGGGGGTGGGGCGGCGGCGGGACGGCGAGGGGTGACGTGGTCATGGCCCCAGCCTCCCCGTTCGCCCCTTCCGCGCCCTGAGTGCTCCTACTCAGTCCGCCGTGATCCGCTACTCAGCTTCGCTGCCGTCGTCCCGGCGCCAGGCCGCGGCCGGGCGCGACTGGTACAGGGTGGCGTAGTAGTAGCCCGTCGTCTCCAGGCCGGTGGGGTCCAGGCCCGCGGCGCGCACCCTGGCCAGGACCCGTCGCTGCTCGTCGGCGTCGGTGAAGCGGCGCTGCCGGTAGGCACGGGCGTCCGCCCTGGTGACCAGCCCGTTTCGTCGCAGGGCGGCCACGACCGGCCGGTAGTCGACGGGGCGTACGGCGAACGCGGCCACCCAGGCGCCTCCACGGGCCGGTGCGCAGACGGCGTCGAAGGTGCGGGGGCCGATGTAGCTCAGGCCGCCGGTGACGGTGACCAGGCTCGCCGAGGCGAGCGCGTCGGCGAGGGACGCGCCGACGGGCGTCGTCTCCAGGTTCGCGGCGAAGGCCGCGTCCAGCAGGCCGACCGCCGCCGCGTAGGCCACGGCCCGGGGCGAGGCGTCGATGCCGACGATCCGCACCGCGTCGGCGCGACGGCGCTCCGCGTAGAACTCCTTGTCCTCGGCGATGAGTTCGCCCAGGGGCAGGCCGGCCGCGGCCGGGCCGGTGTAGCGGTCGTAGAGGTCCTGCAGGGTGACGTCGTGGTTGATGAGGGCGGCGTTGATGCCGTACGAGCAGCACAGGTCGACGACCGTGACCGGCGCGCCGGCGGGCTCGGCGCGGATCCGGTCGGCCAGGACGTCCCGGAAGACCGGCTGGGCGTGGTGGGGGATCTGATAGTGCAGCGGCGCGAGCCGGGCGAAGTACGCGCGCGGGTCGGCCCGGCCGTAGACGTCGTCGAAGCTGCTCTTGCCCCAGCGGCTCGACGCGCCCTCGGCGGTCTCGTCGCCCTCGTAGCCCGCGTCGCCCTCGTGGTCGCTCGTCATGCATCACCTCTCCGATCGCCCGGCAGGAAGAGTCCTTCCCCGCATCCGTGGGGCTGGACGCTCACCCTCGTGGGTGTTGCTTCCGCCGGGCGTCCGGAGCGCCGCGGTCAGGTGATGCTGATGACCGCCGTCGGGCACCCGTCGGCGGCCTTCTCCACCGCCGCGCGCTGCTCGTCGCCGGGGGTGGCGTCGAGCAGGATCACCGTGCCGTCCTCGTCGTCCTGGTCGAAGACGTCGGGCGCGAAGAGCACGCAGGTGCCCGCGCCGCAGCAGAGGTCCTTGTCGATCTCGATCCGCATCACGGCCACCGCCTCACCAGCGCACCGGCAGTTCGAGGACGCCGTAGGTGACCATCATTTCCCGGGTGCCGATCTCCTCCGGCGGAACGGCGAGCTCCAGCCGGGGGAAGCGGCGCAGCAGCGACTCGTAGCCGACGGCGAGCTCCAGGCGGGCCAGGTGGTGGCCCATGCACTGGTGGGGGCCGCTGCCGAAGGCGACGTGACGGGTGACACCGCGACGGATGTCGAAGGTGTCGGGGGCGTCGAAGCCGAGCGGGTCACGGTTGGCGGCGGGCAGCGACACCGCGACGACCTCGCCCTTGCGGATGGACAGCCCCTCGAACGCGAAGTCCTCGGCGGCGACGCGCAGCGGACCGACCTGCACCACGCTGAGGTAGCGCAGCAGCTCTTCGACGGCGTCGCCCATCAGGGACCAGTCGGCGCGCAGGTCGGCCAGCTGGTCGGGGTGGCGCAGGAGGGTGTAGGTGCCCAGCGCCAGCATGTTGGTGGTGGTCTCCAGCCCGGCGATGAGCAGGACGAGCGTGATGCCGAGCAGCTCTTCGTCGGTCAGGTCCGTCTCGGCGGTGAGTCTGCCGAGGATGTCGGGGCCCTGGTCCTTGCGTGCGGCGACGATCAGGGCGTTCAGCATGGCGCCGAGGCCCATCATCGACCGGTTCATCTCCTCCACGCCGGTGGAGAGGCTGAAGAGGACGTCGACGTGACGCCCGAACTCCGCGCGGTCCGCCTCCGGCAGCCCGAGCAGCTCCGAGGTGACCAGGGTGGGGAGCGGCTTGGCGAAGGCCGTCACCAGGTCGACGGGGCCGCCCGTGCTCTCCATCTCGTCCAGCAGGCGGTCCGTCATCTCCTGGATGCGCGGCCGGAGCTCGCGTACCCGCCGGACGGTGAAGTGCTTGCTCAGCAGACGGCGGTAGCGGGTGTGGTGCGGGGGGTCCATGTTGACGAACATGCCCGGGGGCAGTGCGTCGGGGTTCAGCTGGTTGCTGATCTCCTTCACCGGGTCGCGCTTGCCTTCCGGCAGGGAGCTGAACCGGGTGTCGCCCAGGACGGCCCGTGCGGTCTGCAGGCCGGTGACCAGCCAGCCGATGTGCCCGCCGGGGTAGAGCAGCGGGGTCATCGGGCCTTCCTCGCGTGCCTGCGCGAAGGGGGCGGGCGGGTCGAAGGGGCAGCCCGAGGGGCGCGCGGTGGGGAAGGGCCGCGGTAAGTGCTGTTCGGCTTCTCGCGATTGCGTCATGAACAGTGGGACCTCTTCGTCAGAGGAAAATGCGGGGGAAAGGGCTGTAACGTCCCAGAACCCTCCCATGCGCGTCCCTAGGGTTCTCCTTAGTGATGTGGCTCACCGGCTGCCGTGTGAGCTCGCTCTCAGTTTCTTCCGGTGGTGCGGGGCGGTCGGGTGGGCGACGGTGGCGTCGGGGTGCGCACCCGTACATCTCATCGTTTTGTCATCATGGCGGCGTGGGGCGACCCCCTTTGATCCAACTCGCCGATTCCGTCGGGCGTCACGCTCCGGCCGTGGCTCGCGCTCGGGCCGTGCGCAGACCGCTGAGCAGGCAGGCTTCGCCGCTGGGCGCCCCCCTGTCCACGGGAGTCCGAGCGGGCGGCCCGCAGTGAGAAACGCCGGGCCTGTGTGCACTCCAGGGACCGGAGATGTCAGGCTGTGCTCATGAGCAATGTGTTCTTCGACATCACCATCAACGACGAGCCCGCCGGCCGGATCGTCTTCAAGCTGTTCGACGACGTGGTCCCCAAGACCGCCCAGAACTTCCGTGAGCTCGCGACGGGTCAGCACGGCTTCGGCTACGAGGGCTCCAGCTTCCACCGCGTGATCCCGGCCTTCATGCTCCAGGGCGGCGACTTCACCCGTGGCGACGGCACGGGCGGCAAGAGCATCTACGGCGCCAAGTTCGCGGACGAGAACTTCCAGCTGAAGCACACCAAGCCGGGCCTGCTCTCCATGGCCAACGCGGGCCCGAACACCAACGGCTCGCAGTTCTTCATCACCACCATCGTCACCGACTGGCTGGACGGCAAGCACGTCGTCTTCGGCGAGGTCGTCGAGGGCATGGACCTCGTGAAGAAGATCGAGGCCCTGGGCTCGCGCAGCGGCGCCACGTCGGCCAAGATCACGATCGCGAAGTCCGGCACGGTCTGAGCCTGAGGCTCCAGCACCGCGTCAGCGACCGAGGCCCGGATCCCCGCCCCCACAGGGCGAGGGAGCCGGGCCTCGCGCCGTTCGACGGACGGCCCTCCGCCCTTGCGCCTGAACGCCCCCGGCCTTTACGCCGCCCCGGCCCTCACGCCTCGACGGGCTCCCACCTCGTCCCCTCCCCCGCAGCCCCGTGCACGGCGCGGCCGAACACGACGTCCGCGAAGTGCATGCCGTACCCGATCGTGTCGGGGCGGGCCATCTCCTCGACCAGGTCGCGCCGGAAGGACGTGGACTGCTCCGTGTCGTGGTCGACGGTCGCCCACCATTCGGGGTGGCCTATCTGGATCGGCGAGTGCAGGGCGTCGCCGAAGGCGATCAGACGGCGGCCGCCGCCGGAGATGACATAGGCGGCATGGCCCGCCGTGTGGCCGGGGGTGAGCATGACGCGGACCCCGGGGAAGATCTCGTCGCCCTCGGTCACCGTACGCACCCGAGGCTCCAGGACCGCGAGTATCTCCTCGCTCGTGCCGTGCTCCTCCGCGAGGTGACGGTGCGTCCACTCGGGCTCGGATATCAGGTAGTCGGCCGAGGTGAAGGCGGGCCCGTCCGTGCCCGGGGCCAGGTGGTGGGCCCAGCCGAGGTGGTCCACGTGGAGGTGGGTGAAGGCGACGGCCTCGATGGAGCCGGGGTCGCGGCCGATCTCGGCCAGACTGTCGAGCAGTGCGCCGCCCTCGATGGCGCCGACGGCGTTGCCCGGCTCGGCCGGGACGGACAGCGGGCCGACCCCCGCGTCGATGAGCAGGGCCCGGTCTCCGTGCTCGACCAGCAGTCCGCCGACGCTCGCGACCAGGTGGCCGGTCTCGTCGAGGTATTCGGCGTGCTCCGCCCACACCTCGTCGGTCGTGGCGGGCAGCCAGCCGCGCGGGGTGAGCCGGATGACTCCGTCGGGCACGTAGGTGACCTTCACATCGCCGAGCTGCAGTGAGCGGATGCCGGCCGGCCGCCGCAGCCGGAGCCGCTCGTCCCGGAGGCGCCCGTCCCGCAGCTGCTCGTCGTCATTGCGCTGGGAGTTGCCCATGTCCCGTCCCTTGGTGAAGTGATCGGCCGATCGGTCATCGGCTGAGATCAGCATAAGCTTCTAGCTTGAATGATTCAAGCTAGAAAGGTGCTGGCTTGATGGGTTCGCTAGAATGAGTGACATGACACCTGAGGAACCGCAGACCCTCGCCGAACGCCAGCTCTGCGGCCTGGTGAACGACCTCTCCCGGCGCATCTCCGACCACGTGCGCGAGCGCGCCTCCCGCCTCGGGCTGACCGCCCCTCAGGCCACGGCGCTGCGGGAGCTCACGGGGCCGATGACGATGCGCGAGCTCGCCGGCCGCATGGGGTGCGAGCCCTCCAACGCGACCTTCGTCATCGACAAGCTGGAGTGCCAGGGCCTCCTGGAGCGTCGCCCCCACCCCACCGACCGCCGCGCCAAGCAACTGGTCCTCTCCGCAGAGGGCACGGCGCTCCGTGAGCGCCTCGTCGGCCTGCTCGCCGAGGGCTCCCCCCTGCGGGGCCTGTCCCCCGTCGAGCAGGAGACCCTGCGCGGCCTCCTCGACCGCGCCGTCGCCGACCACTGACACCGCGCGACAACGAAGCAACACCGAAGCGCCACGGAAGCGACACCGGGGGCGCCCGGCGGCACGCGCCGTCAGTGGCCCGGTCTCAGTACCCCGACGGCCGCACCAGTCCCGTCTCGTAGGCGAAGACCGCGGCCTGCGTGCGGTCGCGCAGGCCCAGCTTGACGAGGATCCGCCCCACGTGGGTCTTGACGGTCTGCTCCGCCACGACCAGCCGGCCGGCGATCTCGGCGTTCGACAGCCCCTGCGCGATGAGGGACAGCACCTCGCTCTCGCGTTCCGTCAGCCCGTCCACGCGGTCCTTGGACGGCGCGTGCGGGGTGACGGTGAGCCGGGAGAACTCGGCGATCAGCCGCTTGGTGATGTTCGGGGCGAGCAGCGCGTCGCCGGCGGCGACCACGCGCACCGCCTGGGCGAGTTCGGCGGCCGAGGCGTCCTTCAGCAGGAAGCCGGACGCGCCCGCGCGCAGCGCCTCGTACACGTACTCGTCGAGGTCGAAGGTGGTCAGGACGAGGACCTTGACCGTGGCGCCGGCGGGGCCGGTGATGCGGCGGGTGGCCTCGATGCCACCGAGCCGGGGCATCCGGATGTCCATCAGGACGACGTCGGGCGCGAGCTCGTCGACCCGGGCGACGGCGTCGAGCCCGTCCACGGCCTGGCCGACGACCTCGATGCCGGGTTCGGCGTTGAGCAGCACCGTGAAGCCCTGCCGGACCATCATCTGGTCGTCGGCTATCACCACCCGGATCGTCATGCGTCGTCGTCCTTCGTCGCCGTGGGCAGGGGGAGCTCGGCCACTATCTCGTAACCGCCTTCCGGGGTCGGCCCGTCGGCCAGGTCGCCCCCCAGCATCGCGGCGCGTTCGCGCATGCCGGGCAGGCCGTGACCTGCGCCGCGGGAGGGCGGGGCCGGCCGGGCGGGGGCGGTGTTGACCACCCGGACCGTGAGTGCCGCCGTGCCGTAGGCGAGAGCCACCCGCACGTCGGCGCCCGGGGCGTGCCGCATGGCGTTGCTGAGCGCCTCCTGCACGATGCGGAAGGCCGAGAGCTCCACGCCGGGTCCGAGCGGGCGGACCCTCCCCGACCTGTCGACCTCCACCGCCTGCCCGGCTGCCCGCACGTTGGCCACCAGCTCGTCCAGCCGGTCCAGCCCCGGCTGCGGTGCGTGCCGGGCCGCGCCGGCCGTGTCGTCCTCCGAGCGCAGCACGCCGAGCACGCGGCGCAGCTCTGTGAGTGCCTCGACGGCGTTCTGCCGGATGCCGGCGAGGTTCTCCTTCAGCTCGTCGGGCGGGTCCTGGACGAGGTGCGGGGCGACCTGTGCCTGGATGGAGATGACCGACATGTGGTGGGCGACGACGTCGTGGAGCTCGCGGGCGATCCGCTGGCGCTCCTCCAGCAGGGTGCGCCGGGCCCGTTCCTCGGTGGTGAGCTGCTCCTGCTCGACCAGCCGGGTCCGGGACGCCCGGCTGAAGCGCAGGGCGGCTCCGACCACCGCCGCCGCCGCGAAGTACACCGAGCCCCGCTCCACGACCAGGTTGTGCGGGTGCGTCGCGAGGGCCGTGTGGACCGCTCCCGTCCCGATGGTGATCGCCAGCGCGACGGCGGTGACCCAGAGACGTACGCGCAGCGCGAGGAGGAGCAGGACGAGGGTGTGCAGCGCAATGCCCTCGATGCTCCAGGGCCAGAGCACGTTGGGGTCGGAGACGTCGTCCCTCATCACCGCGACCGCGCAGAGCAGGGCCGTCGACAGCCACCACGCGGGGACCGGGCGGGACAGCGCGAGGGCCACGGCGCCCGACTGGAGCGCGGCGAGCAGCAGCCCGGCCGCCGAGGTCCCGAGGACGCGGGCGAACGAGTTCGCGTTGGCCCAGCCCAGCAGCACGGCGAGCAGCAGCACGTGGAAGTGCGGCAGCCTGCCCGTCCAGGCCGAGCGGGGCAACGGATCGCGCGCCACCGTCAACAGGCCCTCGCGCACGGCACGCGGCACACCCCGCACGGCGGCCACCAGCTGCCGCCCCCTGTCCCCCCACGCCCCCTCGATCACAAGATCCACTTTAGACATGGCGCACATCCGCCGGCAGGGTGGCCCGTCGGCCGCGCACGATACGGGTCGGGCCGCCGCTCGCCCGCCGCCCCTGCTCGTACGCACGGAACGCCGACAGGCACACCAGCAGCGCCACCGCGAACACCGGCAGCCACGCCAGCCGCACCCACACCCACCCCGGGCCGTCGGGCCTGGTGTGCAGACCGGGCAGGGGCTCGCCCGCGAGCAGGCCGATCGCGGTGACGGCCATCATCGCCGTCTGGTGCCAGAGGAAGACGGTCATCGCGGAGAGGTTGACGAGCGCCACCGCGGCCCAGGCGGCCGGCCGCACCAGCCACCGCCGCAGCGGCCCGAGCAGCAGCGCCGCCGCGCCGCACTGGGCGAGTCCGAACGTCACGGCCGCCAGGGTGGGCGGGTTGAGGTTGGAGACCGCGGCGCCGGGCACTCCCACCATGGAGGCGGGGTAGCCGCCCCACAGGACGAGACCGGTGGTGGCGGTGGCGCCGCCGGCCAGCAGCGCCCATCCGGTCGTACGACCCCGCAGGGACCCGCGGGCCCAGGCCGCGCCCAGGCAGTACGGCACCAGCCAGCCCGCCGCCACGTTGATCCAGCCGAGCCGGGCCGGCCCGTCCAGTCCGAACCGGGCCAGGTCCACGAGCAGGACCACGGCCAGCGGCCACAGCGGGTGCAGTCGTACGACCAGCGGAGTCGCCGCCGTCAGAGCGGCGAAGACCAGCAGGAACCACAGGGGTGACAGGACCAGCTTGAGCAGCGTGTGCACGGTGTCCGGGCCCACGCCCGAGGCGAGCATCGTGCCCGCCGCCACGCCCCACACCACCAGCACGGCGGCGACCGGCCGGAACAGCCGCGCCGTCCGGGCCCCCAGCCATTGCGCGTACGTCGTCCCCCGGGCGCGGGCCGAGAGCAGGCCCTGCGCCCCCACGTACCCGCCGACCAGGAAGAACACCGCCAGGGTCTGGAACGCCCAGGAGGCCGGGGCGAGGTGGGGCAGGTGCTGGAGCGGGCTGGCGGCGCGCACCGTGCCGCTGTCCGTGATCAGGGCGGTCACCAGCCAGTGGCCGAGCACCACGCCGAGGACGGCGACGGCCCGCAGCGCGTCGAGGGCCCGGTCGCGGCCGGGCGGAGTGGCGGAGTCGATCCGCCGGACGAGGTCATGCACGACGGCCCTCCTCGGGGTGCGGTGCGTCGGCGACGATGCGGGCGATGTTCCGCAGGGGGACGGAGCCGGGTCTGAGGTAGTCGCTGTGGCCGCCCGTGCCGGCGTCGAAGACACGGGCGCCGAATCCCGGCGACACCGGATCGGCGCCCAGCCCGACGGTGGCGAAGGGCAGCCGGAGCCGTACGTGCGGCACCTCGGCTATCCAGTCGTCGGTGCCCCGGCCGGCCCAGACGGTGGCCCGGGTGTGCAGCTGCCCGACGTGGTCGGCGCCGGTGCCGGGGCTGCCGTAGAGCACGATGGCGGCGACCGGCAGGTCCGGGGCGGCCCGGGCGCAGACGACCGAGCCGTAGGAGTGGCAGAGCAGCGACATGCGCGCGGCGGGTGCGGCGGCGCTCAGTTCCCTCACGAAGTCGCGGAGCCCGGCGGCGGCGCTGCCGGCCCGCCCGGGCGTGAGCACGTCGGGGCTCAGCGTGGCCGGCGTCGCATACCCGAGCCAGGCGATGACCGCGGACCGGCCGCCCAGTTCCCGTTGCAGCGCCGTCGCCCCGGACCGGAGGCGTCCGTACCGGTCGAGGCCGGTGTCCGAGCCGGGGACGAGCACGGCGACGCGCTCGGCCCGGGAGAGGTCGCCGACGACCTCGGCGGACCGGCCGCCGTCCCGCCCGTCGAACGAGAGGAAGTGCCGCCCCGGCGCGGCCATGGTGCGCAGCGCGGCGGCCCGCCGCCGGTCGCCGTGGTCCGCGGCCGTCCGCGCGGCGGCCCGGATGTCGTTGCGGGTGGTGGCGTACCGCGCGGCGAGGGCGGCGGGCGTCGCGGACCGCAGGGGGGCCAGGGCGGTCGGTTCGGGCGCCGGGACGGCCGCGGGGTGCGCCATGCCCGACACCGGCACCGCCACCGATGCGGCGACGAGGGCGGCGAGCAGGGTGCGGCGCAGGCGGCTGCTGCGCGGGCGGGACGCCATGGGGAGGTCCTTCCGTACCGGTTTCTCTCACGTGCTGGTACGGAAGCTACGAAGGCCCGCACCTGGTCGGCGTCCCGCCGGGGAGCTCACTTCGGACGTGGCTCTCAGGTATGACGGGTACGGGGCGGGCCCCCGGGCGTGCGAGGACATCTCCCGGGGCCGACGTGTCCTCACCCCCCGCTCGTGCAGAGGCACGTAGGATCACACCCGGCCCCCTGGGTGATTTACGGCTTACATGCCCATAGGGGCGGTTTGCTGTTCCAGGGAGCCTGCGGCAGCGGGCGCACGGAGGGTGGCGGTGGCCATGGGCGGTTCTGCACCACAGGCCGGGGCGGTCGTCCGCGTTCCGGTCGTCCTCCGGGTGAACGGCACCGAGCACCGGATGGACGTGGACACCCGCACGACGCTGCTGGACGCGCTGCGGGACGGGCTGAAGCTGACGGGTACGAAGAAGGGCTGCGACCAGGGACAGTGCGGGGCGTGCACGGTGCACATCGACGGCAGGCGCGTGCTGTCGTGCCTGACCCTCGCCGCGAGCGCCGACGGCCGTGCGGTGCGGACGATCGAGGGGCTGGATCGGAACGGTGCGCCGCATCCCCTGCAGGAGGCGTTCGTCAAGCACGACGGCCTGCAGTGCGGTTACTGCACGTCGGGGCAGATCATGTCGGCCGTCGCCCTGATCGAGGAGGGCCGGGCGGGCTCCGACGACGACATCCGCGAGTTCATGAGCGGCAACCTGTGCCGCTGCGGCGCCTATCCCAACATCGTGGCCGCGATCCGCGAGGTGGCGGGCAGGGGGGACCGTGCGTAGCTTCGCGTACGTCCGGGCCACCACCGTCGAGCACGCGGTCGCCGAGGTCACGGCGGACCCGGACGCCACCTACCTCGCCGGGGGCACCACGCAGGTCGACCTGATGAAGGACGAGGTGTTCCGGCCCGGCCGGCTGGTGGACATCACCCGGCTTCCCCTGCGCGACGTCGTGAGCGAGGACGGCACGCTCGTCGTCGGGGCCCTGACGACCATGGAGGAGCTCGCCGCGCACGAGGTCGTGGCCGGCCGGCTGCCGCTGGTGCGGCAGGCGCTGCTGCTCGGCGCCTCGCCGCAGTTGCGGCACATGGCCACCCTGGGCGGCAACCTCCTGCAGCGGACGCGCTGCCGCTACTTCCGCGACCCGGGCGTGGCCTGCAACAAGCGCGAACCCGGCGCCGGCTGCAGCGCCGTCGACGGCTTCAACCGGATGCACGCGGTCCTCGGCACCAGCCCGGCGTGCATCGCCACCCACGCCTCGGACGTGGCCGTCGCCCTGGTCGCCGTGGACGCCTCGGTGCGCACCCGGGGACCGGGCGGCGAACGCGTGGTGCCGCTGACGGAGTTCTACCGCGTCCCGGGCACCACCCCGCACGTGGAGAACGTGCTCGCGCACGGGGAACTGATCACCCATCTGGAGATTCCGCTGCTGCCGCCCGGAGCCCGCTCGGGCTACCTGAAGGTCCGCGACCGTGCCAGTTACGAGTTCGCCCTCGCCTCCGTCGCGGCGGCCCTGGTGATCGAGGACGGGAGGATCCGCGCGGCACGGCTCGCCCTGGGCGGCGTCGGCACCGTTCCCTGGCGCGTGCCCCGGGCCGAGGAACTGCTGCGGGACGCCGCACCGGACGCGGAGGTCTTCTCGGCGGCCGCCGAGGCGGCCCTGAGCGGGGCCGTGGCGCAGTCCGGCAACGGCTTCAAGACCGAGCTCGGCAGGAGAGCCGTGGTACGGATGCTGAGCACCCTGGCGGAGGAGTCGGAGAACCATGGCCCACCCCGGCATCGGTGAGGGGATCGACCGCGTCGACGCGCGGGTCAAGGTGAGCGGCCGTGCCGCCTACCCCACGGACCACGACCGTCCGGACCTCGCGCACGCCGTCCTGGTGCAGAGCACCGTCGGCGCCGGACGCATCACCGCCGTCGACGCCTCCTCGGCCAAGGCCGCACCGGGCGTCCTCGCGGTCATCACCCACGAGAACGCCCCCGAGCTGCACGAGGCGCGCGACCGGAAGGCGACGCTGCCGCCGCCCCCGCTGCAGAGCGACCGGATCGTCCACCACGGCCAGACCGTCGCGGTGGTGGTGGCCGAGACGTTCGAACAGGCCACCGAGGGCGCCCTGCTGGTACGGGTCGAGTACGCGCCGGCCACGCCCGTCGTGCACATCGACGACCCCCGGGCCGAGCACGTCCACGACCCGTTCGGCAGCGACGACGGAACGGGCGACGTCGAGAAGGCCCTGGCCGCGGCGCCCGTGCGCGTCGAGCAGACCTACCGCACGGCGGTGAACACCAACCACCCCATGGGCCCGTTCGCCACCGTCGCCTCCTGGGACGGCGACGAACTGACCGTCCACGACTGCACCCAGGGCCCCTCCCGCACCCGGGCCGACCTCGCGGCAACGTTCAACGCACCGCAGGACACCGTCCGGGTCCTGGCCCCCTACCTCGGCGGCGGCTTCGGCGCGGGGCTGCGCACCTGGTCGCACACGGTCCTGGCCGCGGTCGCCGCGCGCCATGTGGGGCGCCCGGTGAAACTGGTGCTGACCCGCAAGCAGATGTTCACGTCGGTCGGGCACCGCCCCGACACCACCCAACGGCTCAGGATCGGCGCCACCCGCGACGGGCGGATCACCGCCATCGACCACGAGGCGCGGCAGACCCTCTCGATGTGCGACGTCAACACCGAGATGGTCTCCAGGGTCTCGCTGTCGGGCTACGCCAGCCCCAACCTCTCCGCCCGGGACGTCCAGGTCCGTGTGAACGTCCCCTCGCCCGGCTCCATGCGCGCCCCCGGTGACGGCCAGGGCAACTTCGCGCTGGAGTGTGCGCTGGACGAACTCGCTCACGAACTGGGCATGGACCCCCTCGAACTGCGGCTGCGCAACTACGCCGAGGAACACCCGGTGACGGGGCAGCAGTGGTCGAGCAACGACCTGCGCGAGTGCTACCGCGTCGGCGCGGAGGAGTTCGGCTGGTCACGCCGCACCCCCGAGCCGCGCTCCATGCGCCGGGGCCGGACACTCGTGGGCTACGGCATGGCCGGGACCTCGTTCTTCTTCTACCAGCCGCCGTGCTCGGCACGGATCACGGTCGGGCGCGACGGCCACGCCGTGGTGGGGAGCGCGGGCATGGACCTGGGCACCGGCACGTACACGGTGATGACCCAGCTGGCCGCGGAGCTGCTGGCACTGCCCCTGCAACGGGTGCACATGGTGATGGGCGACAGCTCCCTCCCCCAGGCGCCCTCGGCGGGCGGCTCCGGGCTGACCGGCAGCATGGGTTCGGCCGTCCACGCCGCCTCCCGGAACCTGATCCGCTCCTTCCTGGACCTGGTCCGCGACGACCCCGCATCGCCCCTGCACGGCGCCGGGGAGGACGACGTACGGGTGCAGGACGGCCGCATCGTGCGCAAGGACGGCGGCGGGGGCGAGAGCTACGAGGCGATCCTCACCCGGTACCGCCGGGAGGAGCTGACCGCCGAGGGATCGGCCGGGGCGCCCGCGGAGGACCGGCCCGTGGTCCCCACCGGCCCCTACGCCGCCAAGTTCGCCGAGGTGCACGTGGACCCGGACCTGGGCGTGGTCCGCGTGGCCCGCCTGGTGACGGCGGCGCACTGCGGACGCATCCTCAACGAGAAGACCGCCCGCAGCCAGCTCATCGGCGGCACGGTCGGCGGCATCGGCATGGCCCTGCTGGAGGAGACCATCACCGAACCCCGCACCGGGCGCATCGCCAACGGCACCCTCGGCGACTACCTCGTCGCCGTCAACGCCGACATCCCCGAGCTGGACGTCCACTTCGTCGGCGGCCCGGATCCCACCAACCCCAACGGCACCAAGGGCTGCGGCGAACTCGGCATTCCCGGCACCCCCGCCGCCATCGCGAACGCGGTCTTCCACGCCACCGGCACCCGCGTGCGCCATCTGCCCATCACCATCGAGGACCTGCTGTAGCACCGCCGTCCCCGGCCCCGTACGCACTGCCTCACGAGCACAGACATCACGAGCAAGCACCGGCATCAGGAGCATCACCGTGCTGGACATCGCACCCGAGCTGACCCAGTGGTGCGCGCAGGGGCGCGACTTCGCCGTGGCCACCGTCGTGGCCACCCGGGGGAGCACACCCCGGCAGCCCGGCGCCGCCCTCGCCGTCGACGCCGCCGGCACGGCGACCGGATCCGTCTCCGGCGGATGCGTCGAAGCCACGGTGTACGAACTGTGCCGCCAGGCCCTGGCCACCGGCACGCCCGTGCTCGAACGCTTCGGACACGACGAGAACGATCCCTTCGCCGTCGGCCTCTCCTGCGGCGGCGCGATCGACGTCCTCGTCACCCCCGTACGGGCCGGCACCCCCGCTGCCGACACGCTCACCACCGCGCTCGCGGCCGCCGCCCGGGGCGAGGCGGTGGCCGTCGTCCGGGCCCTCGACGGTCCCGCCGCTCTCCTCGGCCAGGTCCTCCTCGTCCGGCCGGACGACTCGCCGGACGCTTCACCGGACGGCTCGCCGAGCGGATCCCTCGGCGGTGACGTACAGCTGGACCGCGCGGCCGCCGACGCAGCGCGCGCGATGCTCGCCGCCGGCCGCACGTCCACCGTACGGACCGGCGCCGACGGCTCGTGGTGCGGCGGGGCGACGACGCTCCTGATCGAGACGACGGCGCCGCCGCCCCGCATGATCGTCTTCGGTGCGGTCGACTTCGCCTCGGCGCTCGTGCACGCCGGCAAGTTCCTCGGCTACCACCTGACCGTGTGCGACGCCCGGGCCGTCTTCGCGACCCGCCGCCGCTTCCCGCAGGCCGACGAGATCGCCGTCGACTGGCCCCACCGCTACCTCGACGCCCAGCAGCTCGACGCCCGGGCCGTCCTGTGCGTGCTCACCCATGACGCCCGGTTCGACGTGCCGCTCCTGGAACGGGCGCTGCGCCTGCCCGTCGCCTACGTCGGCGCCATGGGCTCGCGCCGCACCCACCACGAGCGGCTGCGACGGCTGCGCGCAGCAGGCTTGACCGGCCGGGAACTGGCGCGACTGCACTCCCCCATCGGCCTCGACCTCGGCGGCCGCACGCCCGAGGAGACCGCCCTGTCCATCGCCGCCGAGATCGTCGCCGAGCGCCACGGCGGCACCGGACGCCCCCTCACCGGCCTGCGCACCCCCGTGCACCGCGACCCGCCCCCGGCCCGGCGGGCCGCCGGCCGGCCGGAAGCCGTCGCCCCGGCGCTCCGCGCCTCTCGCGGCTGACCGGCGCTCAGGCGCCGGTGGTGGACCCGGGCCGGACGATCATCAGGACGGTCACGGTGGCCCACAGGAGGTTGAACATCCCCGTGTACATGGCCAGTCGCCCCGCGGCCCGGGCGACGGCCGCGGGTTCCTGCACCCGGCCCTCGTCCCCGAGTGCGGCGAGGAGGGAGCTCTGCCGCGGCAGCATCACGGCGGCGAGCACGCCGGCGGCGGCCACGGTCAGCGCGATCGAGGTGACGAGCCAGGGGCTGCCCAGCACGTGCATGGTGTTGGCGGTCGCCAGGCCGAACACCGGCACCGCGACCGCGACCACGGCGTACACCCGGCAGATGCGGTGCAGGGTCAGCACCGTGGCCAGGGCCCGCGCGTCGCCCGGGGCGGCCAGGGCACGCCGGGCGGAGGGCGGGAACATGCTGGCGGCCACGGTGACGGGACCGACGGTGACGACGGCCGCCAGGACGTGGAGCGTGAGGAGGAATTTCGTCATGGGTTGTCCCGGTACTGCGGCGCGTCGTACGGCACGATCTGGCACAGCATGCGCAGAGAGTCCTTCTGTGTGGGGAGAGTGCCCTCGGCGGGGGCACGGGCACCGACGCTAGTCACCCTCCGGACGCTCCAGCAGCGGCTGAAATGCCAGATGCCGACGGATTCTGGCCAGGCGCGCCGGCATGAGCGCGAACGCTCTACGGGGACGGTTCCTCGTAGTTGGGATTGTGCGGCAGCGGGGGTGAGAACGTCACCTTCCCGTCCGTCCACCGCGCCCGGTACTCCCGCGTGCCGCCCGTCGCGCAGCACATGGGGTCCCCCGGCTTGAAGAACGGGTACGAGATCCTGACCGTCGTCCCGTCCTGGGACACGACGCTGGAATTGCCGGTGCCGTGGGCGTCGTAGCCCGCGTAGTCGTTGCCGTGGAAGAAGAGCACGATGACGCAGTGGCCGTCGACGCTGCCCGTGCAGTGGCTGTGGATCGCCCGGAGGGGGCCGGAGAGCTTCCTCAGGACGCCGGGCTCGTCGTCGGCGGTGAACCCCAGGCGTTTGATGCGCAGCAGCGCGGCGTCGACGTCGAAGGGGGCGTTCGCACCGGACGGTGACGGCTGCCCGGCCGACGGGTTCCACAGGGAGCCGGGTCCGGTCGGGCGGGGACGGCCGTCGGTGCTGTTCACCGATGTGCACGAGGCCGTCAGCAGGAGGCAGGCGCCGAGGGCGGCGAGCCGGGCCGCTAGCCGCGATCGCATGCCGTCACCTCGAACAGGTAGCGTTCCAGCGTTCCGTAGTGCACCGTTCCCATGTCGCTGCGGGAGATGTCGCGCGTGACGCGCGAGCACAGGCTCGTGGCCCAGGCGTCCGGGGACGCCGGTCCGAGGTGAAATCTCACGTCCATGTCCTTGCCGGTGGTCAGGAGCATCCGTTCGCCGTCGGGTGACGGCACGACGGCCCGCACGTGAGCGGCCGCCGGTGTGCGGGTCCGTGTGATCAGGCCCTCCGGCCCCCACACCTCGAAGGCGTCGGGCCGCACGCTGACGACCCGTTCGGAGTGGGCGAGGAAGGCCGTGTAGCGGGCCGGGGCGGCGGGGACGGCGATCAGCCGGCGGCCGGATTCGACGTCCCTGATCTCCGTCTCCCCGTCCTGGCCGACCAGCATGAGGCGCTTGCCGTCCGGGCTGTACCGCACGGCCCGGTGCCAGTCGAGCAGCTGGGCCGTGAAGCCGGGCACGAGCACCGTGATGCGGCGCCGGGCCCGCACGTCCCACACCTCGGCCCCGCGGCGGTCGGGGGTCGTCAGGGCGACGCGTCCGGAACGCGGGTCCACCGTCATGGCGGTGGAGTAGCGGCGCTGGTCGACGGCCGCGTTCTGGGTGAAGAGCAGCGGCGGGCCGGTCCGCCGTCCGGTCGTCGTGTCCCATTGGGAGACGGCGCCGCCCGCCAGGACGGTCAGGAGGCCGCGCGGGCCGAAGCCCAGCCCGGCGACGTACGCGGCGTCGGGCGGGGTTCCGCCGGCGACGTCGACGCGCAGCCGGCGGAGCACGCGGAGGTCCGGCAGGCCGTAGAGCGTCACCGTCGGGTCCGTCAGGTCGCTCACGGCGAGGGTCTTCTCCGCCGGGTCGAAGACCGCGTGGTCCGGGATCCCGCCGTTCCGTGTGCGGTCCTCGGCGAGGCGGCGTCCCGTGGCCGCGTCCCAGAGCGTGACCGGGTTCCCCTGGGCCGCGGTCACCAGGTAGCGGCCCGAGGGGGAGAACTGTGCGGCCTCCGCGTCGCCGTGCCGGTCGGCCGGGCGCTCGTTGATGGTCCAGCCGGCGGCGCCCAGCGCATCGGGCGTGGGGGCGGACACGGCCAGGACCTCGGTGTCACGGGCGAAGACGATCCTGCGGCCGCCGTTGGCCAGGGAGTACCTGGTGTAGCGGCCGCGCGGGGCGTCACCGCCGGTGAACACACCGAGCTGCTGCCCGCCGTGCGCGTCGTAGACGGTCACCGTGTCGTTCCGGTACGCCACGACGACGTGGTCCGACACCGCGAGCGGCTCTTCCCCGGTGCTGCAGGGGATGGTCCGGGCGATGCGCGGGTCGGTGCCGCCGTCGGCCGGGTCGGTGACGTGCCACCGGTCGCCGATGCACTCCGCCACGACGGGGCGGGGCCCTGAGACGAACCACTGCACCGGGGCGTCCCCGCCGTAGACCGGTTCCTTCCTCGGTACGAGACGGCCACTGCGCGCGTTCCACACCAGGTCGCGGGTCGGGTGCTGCGCCACGACGTGCTCCCCGCTCGCGTCGAAGGCGAATCTCCACGCCGCGCCCTCGATCCCTGTGGGCGCTTGCAACGTGACCGCGGGGGCCGTGGGCCGGTCGAGGTCCCACACTTGTGCCGTGGTCTCCTCGGGAGGGTGCGAGAGGAGGCGGTGGCCCGTCCGGTCGAAGGCCAGGTCGTCGACGCTCCCGCCACCACCGGCGGTGCTGGGGGCGCCCTGGAGCGTCAGCACGACCGTGCGGCTGCGCGTGTCCCACAGGCTGATGCGGTTCCCGTCGCCGCCGAGCGCCAGCCGCGTGCCGTCGGGGCTGACCGCCACGGCCGAGACGTGGTCCCGCTGCGCCAGGGACGAGATCCCGCCCGACGCCGGCACGCGCCAGACCGTCAGCCTGCCGGAATCGGTCCGGACGGCGATCACCTGCCCCGAGTCGTCCAGTGCCGTGGCCGCGACGGTCCCCTGCGCGGGCAGCACGGCGTCGTAGCGGGCGCCGGCCAGGTAGCGGTCGAAGAGGTTGTCCCGGGCCTGCTGGGTGGGAGCTGTCCGCCACGCCGCGACGGACAGCAGGGCCGACGGTTCGAGGCGGGACGTGGCCTGGCGTTGGGCCTCCTGCACGAGCCCGCCCGACAGCTCCGCCGCCCTGTTGTCCCGTACGGTCGAGAGGCTGGCGCCGGCGAGGGCCGCCATCGCCGTGACGACAGCCGTCGCCGCGAAGGCCCCGTGGAGGCGCCGGCGCCGCCGCCGTTCCGCGCTCGCCCGGATGTACGCGCGCTCGCCCTCGGGAACGTCGTCCTGCCGGTCGTCGCGCAGGCGCTTCTCCGCCTCGCGCAGCTCCGGGCCGCGCATGAGCAGGGCCCGGTCGCGATCGCTCAGTTCCCAGCGGCCGATCCGCGCGCGGAGGTGCTCCTGCCAGCTGCGGAAGTCCCGGTCCGCGTCGACCCAGGAGCGCAGCGTGGGCCAGTGTTCCAGCAGGGCTTCGTGGGCGAGCGAGACCGTCTCCACGCCGTCGGAGGACCGGTCGAGGTGGACGAGGCGCTGCACGGCCAGGTACTGGGCCGCTTCCCAGCACGCGGGGTGCAGTTCGGGCCGGCGCGCCGTGCGTCCGGTGTCGACGGGGCTGTCGGTGGCGGCGTCGCCCGGCCTGACGAGCTGGACGAACAGCCGGCGCACCCCGTCCCGCAGGTCTCCCAGCCGCTCCTTGACGGCCCGTTCCGCGTGCGTCGCGAGGGCGCCCGCGACGCGGCCGGTCTCCTCGTAGGCCGCGTGCGTGAGCACTCCCCGGAGGCGGCGCTCCCACAGGAGGGTGAGGGCGAATTCAAGGAGGGGCAGGGCTCCGGGGCTCCTCCCGGCGTCGTCCAGCAGGCGCTCCGCGAGCCGTTCCTCGAACCGCACGGCGCCGTGGAAGGAGTCCACCGGTGAGAGCACCACGTCGCGGAGCTGCTCGCCGGACAACTTGTTGACGAAGAACGCCGAGGTCTCGCAGGCACGGTCGAGCGCCGGGAAGCGGCGCAGGGAGGTGAGGAAGTCCAGCCGTAGCGTGAAGACCAGGCGTACGAGCGGGCCGCCGTCGGCGGTCCGCCACTCGGTCATGCGGACGACGTGGTCGACCAGTGCGTCCGCGGCATCGGGCGGACAGCGGAAGAGGACCTCGAACTGATCGATGAAGACGAGGAGCTGGGACGTCCCGGAGCGGGTGAGGGCCTCCTTGACGACGGGAGCGGCCGCTCCGTCCCGTAACCGGCGCGCCAGCCGGTCCAGTCGTTCCGTCACCTCGTCCGAGGCGCTGTCCTGCTCGGGCGGGGCGTCGAGCAGGGGCAGGAGGGCCGCGGCGAGCATGTGCTCCGCCCGCACGGCCGGTTCGGGGACCAGGGTCGCCACGCTGTAGTCGCCGCGCCGCCGCAGCCGGGGGAAGAGGCCGGCCTGGACGAGCGAGGACTTGCCGACTCCGGACGCCCCGACGACGGGGACGACGGCGGACGTCGTCACCGTCTCGGTCAGTTCCTCGATCTGGGTGGAGCGCCCGAAGTAGTGCGCGGCGTCCTGTTCCCGGAAGGGCATGAGCCCCCGGAACGGCGAGGGCAGCGTCGCGTAGCGGCGCAGCTCGGGATGGGCGTCGATCAGCACGTCAGCCGTGATGGCGTACGCCGCCCGGCCCTGGAACCGCCGGTCGGTGGCGACGACCATGCCGACGACGGCCTTGAGGCGGTCGTCCCACAGCGGGGCGCCGCTGAACCCCTGCAGGATCTCGCAGGCCCCGGTGCTCTCGATCTGCACCCAGCCGCGGCCGCGCTCGTCGACGATCCTGCCGGACGACCAGACGCCGTCGTCGTCGCCCTTGCCGGGGGGAAAGCCGAAGGTGGTGAAGGGGTGGTCCCGCAGGGTGTCCATGTCCAGCAGCAGGACGGGCTCCGCTCCGGGCGGCGGGTCCTCGGCGAGCGAGAGCACGGCGATGTCGCCCGTGCCGTCGGTGGCGACGGGTACGTGCCGGACCAGGGTCGCGGTCTGCTGCCGGGGCGCGCCGGCGAGCGGGAAGTCCAGCTGGACGGTCAGTCCCGGGGGCAGGGCCACCGCGTCGTGCTCGCCTGCGATGGCCGAGATGACGTGTCCGCAGGTCAGGACCGTCCGGGGGGCGGCCAGGAAGCCGGCGCCCTCCGGAGCGCCGGGCGACCAGAGCCGGGCGACGCCGGGGTTCGGCGCGGGTCCGGGCATGGAGCGGCTTTCCTTCTTCTCGCTGTTCCTTCGGGTCGCTGTGGTCAGCCGACCGCGGTCGTGGCGCCGTTGGCGGTGACGGCCCTGGTGAGCGGCAGTGCGTCGGGGTGCTGACCGTCCCATTCCAGGGTGAGGGTCAGGGAGGCTTCGCCGGCGGTCTTGGCGAGGAAGACGCCGGTCTCCGCCGAGAGCTTCAGGCCCAGTTCCAGGACGACCTTGTCCGGCCGGCGGGGGAGGTCGGCGAGCCGGCCGACGACGGCGTGGGCCGCGTCCCGCACGCTGTCCAGCCCGCGCTCCAGGGTGTGCGTGGCGTGGGGCACGGGCCCTCCCCCGCGCGCGACCCTCACGACCGCCTGGGGATCGTCGTCGACCTCGACCAGGACGGCTCCGCCGTTTTCGAGCGGCACTCTCAATAAGTTGGGCATCGGCTGCTCCCCCTCCTGCTGCTCCGCTGATGCGGAACGTGCGGGGCACACTAGCGAGCGGCGGAGTGCCGCGGCCGGCGTTCCGGGAAGCTGTACCCGTCGGTGTGGTCTTTTCATCGGACCGGGGCGGCGGGGTGCGGCGGCACTGGTTCAGTCGCTCGGCAGGACCTTGCGGAGTGCCGCGTCCAGTTCCTTCGCGGCGTCCTCGTCGGACGCCGACCGGGCCTTCGCCGAGGTGTGCAGCCTGCTCAGCTCCCTGGTGAAGGCGTGGGTGAACGCCCCGTAGAGCGGTGTGCGCGGGCGCAGGGCCGCCGCTTCCAGGGCGGGCAGGAGCGTGTCGCGGGCGTACAGGGGGCGCCGGGACGTGTCGCGCGGCATGTCGCCGCCGCCTCCCTCGGACGACGCCGATGCGCTGGGCGCCGCACGGTCATCGTTGCAGGAGGTTCCGGAGTCGGTGTAGGCGGATTTGCGGGTCGCCGCGAAGCCGGCGTCGAGGAGGCAGCGTTCGCTGGTCCGGTCGGCGAGGAAGGCGACGAGCTCCTGGGCCTTCTTCACCCGTGCCTCGGGCATGGCGGGGTTGGCGGCCACGGCGAGGTTCTGGCCGCCCAGTGCGGCCGCGCCGGGCAGGGGGACGACGCCGAGCTTGCCGTTGCCCAGGGCTTGGTGGAGGGTCCGGTAGGCGTAGGGCCAGTGGCGCAGGAAGGCCGTCCGGCCCTCCGCGAAGTCCTTGAGGGTGCCGGCCTCGTCCGATTCGAAGGCGTCGTCGAGCGTGTGCGGGTTCTCGGTCCGCCGCCGGAATTCCGCCACGCCCTTCGTCAGCTGCTGCTGCGAGGCGGAGTAGTCGCCGTCCTCGTCGGTGAGCCGTGCCCCGGCGGAGGCGAAGGCTTCGGTGCCGTTGACGGTGAGCCCTTCGTAGGCTGCGAGCTGGCTCGTCCAGGCGCCCCGGTAGTTCTTCGACTTGTCGGTCTTGTCGGCCCGTGCCCATGCGTCCACCGCGTCCATCAGCGAGGCCACGTCGTTCCACGTCGTGTGTCTGCCCGCGAGCGCGGCCAGTTTCCTCTCGTCGATTCCGGCGCCGTCGACGAGGTAGTCGCGGCGGTAGTACAGCAGCCCGACGTCGCTGTTGTAGGGCGCGGAGTAGACCTTGCCCTTCCAGCGGGCGGTGGCGGCCACCTTGGCGAGGACGTCACCGTCGTCGGCGAAGTCCTTGGGCAGTTCCCGGACGAGGCCGGCCGCGGCGAACTCCGCGACCCAGGTGACGTCGAGGTTCACGACGTCGTAGCCGGCACTGCCGGACTGCAGCGCCGCCAGGAGCTGGCTCCGCTGCAGGTCCGCGGAGCCGGGCAGGATGACGGCACGGGCGCGGTAGGGCGAGTTCTCCTTCTCCTGCAGCTCGTTCCACGCCTCGACCAGGCGTTTGCGGATGCCGTTCTTGCCGGTGACGTCCACGCCGGTGGCGATGACGAGCTGGGTTCCGGTCAGTGGCGGTGCCGACGCCTTCCCGGTGTGCCCGCCGGGCTCGTCCTCCCCGGAGCAGGCGGTCGCGGCCAGCACCAGTGCGGCACACCAGGCGAACGGCCGGACGATCCTCGGGTGTTTCATTCTGCTGCCCCCGTCGAGCTATCGGTGGCCCTGCGCGACCTGGGAGATCTCGGCGCCGAGATTCCTGGCCAGGTCGCCCCGGGCGTCCAGGCACGTGCCGCCGCTCGCTTCGGCCACACGCAGGTCCAACCGGTCCTTCAGACAGCCGCCGGAGTCGAACGAGACCATCACCACCGGCACCTTCCGGTCGCGTACGAACGTCACGAGATCGTTCTGCTGCGCTGCGGTCATGCGGTCGTTGTCCTCGTCGTCGGTGAGCATGACGACGAGTTGCGGGTGCCCGTCGTCCTCGCCGCCCCGGGGCATCTGGTCGAGGGCCGCCCGCAGGGCGCCGCCGATGTCGGCCTCCATGGACAGCTCCGGCACGGCGTCGTCCACCTTCTTCCCCGCCTCGGCGGCCTTGTCCTGCTCGCCCTTCTCGGCCGTCCTCGACGACGACCCGTGGGTACCGAACCCGAGCAGTTCGCGGTACGGGGTGTCGTTCCCCCGGGAGGCGACGCTCCACACGCCGAAGATGTCGTCGGGGCCGAAACGGCCGAACGACTGTTTGAGGATCTCCCGTGCGCTGTTCGCCCCGTCCCACCACCGGCTCATGGACCCGGAGCCGTCCAGGAGGAAGCGGACCCGGCTCGCGGCGTTGGCCTGCCGGTACTTCTCCAGGGTGTCGGCGGCCTCGTCCGCGGACAGGGGGCGCGGCACGGGGCCGGGGCTCTTCAGCAGGCCGGGCGACGGTGACGGGAAGGGGGACTGCGGCGCGGCGCGGAAGGCCGCGTCCTGGAAGGTCTTCCGGCCGTCCTCCGAGGTCAGCCAGGACCGGAACCGCTGAACGGCCCGTTCGCGCTCCTCCTCGTCCAGGCGGGCGTCGTTCCAGCGGACGTGGACGAAGACCGGGGCGAGTCCGGGCACGTCATCGGGGTACTCGGCCACCCGCGTCACTCCGGTCTCGCCGACGCACTGCTGGTACTGGCCGAGGGTGGGCTCCGCCACCAGGACCGCGGTGCGCCGGTCCACCTCCCGGGCCTCGGCGGACGTGCCCTTGGCCAGCCCGCACACGAGGTCCCGGCCCGTCGGCGCGGGCCGCCCCTGACGCCGCTGGCCGAGCTCGACCTGGCGCGGCGTGTCCGTCCCGTACAGGCCGCGGGCCGCGGCGAGCCCGGCATCGGTGTGCCGCGGGTCGGCCCGCCGGACCTCGGCCTGCGTGCCCTTCGCCTTCATCGCGGTCATCAGGTCGGCGAGCTTGCGGCCCGTGCGACCGCCCTCGGTCTCGGCGAGCTGTTCGGGCAGCAGCAGGACCATGGGGGTGTGGGCCAGCGGTCGTTTGTCGTCGAAGTCCAGGGTGAGCACGGACGCCTGGCTGCCGGCCTCGTCCCGGGCCCTGCGGGCGCTCGCCGCGGACGCCGGTATCCATACGTCCGGCTGCGGCCCGACCGTACCCACCGGGTTGAACCCCGCCCGGCCGACGTGGGCCCACTCCCCGTACTGGGTGCGGAACGCCTCCACGGTCTCGGCGGCGCCGGCGCTGTAGACGGTGATGCCGGTGCGGCGGCAGTGGTCCCCGTCCGTGTTCGCGTCGGAGGCGACGAAGCCGTCCGCGGCCTTGCGCATGACCGGCATCAGGTCGGGGTCGGTGAGCAGCCGCAGTTCGAGGGGCGGGTGGCCGGCGCACGAGGCGGCGGGACCGTCACCGTCCGGGCCCCGGGAAACCGCCCACCACAGGGCGGCGGAGACCGTGGCCGCCACGGTCAGCAGCACCGTGACGGCCAGCCGGACGCGGCCGGGACGGGGCCCGGGGCCGCTGCGGTCCTCGTCGCTCCTCCCCCGGCCGGCCGTGCCGTGCGTCCCGCCGGCCGGGGCGGGGCCGGGCGGGCGGGCCAGGACCTCGTCGTCCGCGCCGTCCTGCCGGCACGCCTGGGGGCTCCACTCCCTGCCGCCCACCGTCCTGGCGCCCCTCAGGCCGTGCGACAGCCGCTTGTGCAGACCGCCCAGGGTCACGGCACCGTCGGACGTGCCGGCGCCCTGCCCGAGGTGCCGCAACAGCTGCGCGGTGTACGGCGTGGGCGTGCCGGCGCCCCCCGCGTCGATCCGCTGGTTCTTCTGCACCGCCAGCAGCAAGGAGATGCGTTTCTGGTCCAGCTCGTCCAGTTCCTCCCAGGCGGCGGAGGCGTTGCCCGCGTAGCAGCAGTCGAGGATCACGACGGTGTGGCGGGGCCTGCTCTTGCCGGAGCACAGGCGGTTGAGCACGTCGTCCCAGCGGATCCAGCCCGGGAAGCCGGGGCCGTGCTCGACCTTGGCGTCGCGCAGCCCCAGCAGCAGCCGGCCGTGTCCGCCCGTGCGCGTGTCGACGATGCCGTGCCCGGCGAAATAGACGAGGAGCAGGCCGTCCGTGTGGTCCCGCGCGTATCCCAGGCGTTGCTCGAACTGCTCGACGCCGGGAGAGGGGAGCGACTCGATCGCGTCCTCGTCGAAGATGCCGCCGGTGCGCAGGACTTCGCGCAGCTCCACCAGGTTGTGCTGAACGGCGGCGATGTTTCCGAGGCCCGCGGCGAACTTCAGCGGCCTTTTGCTGGCGTAGTGCGCCACGCCGACGAGCAGGGCGCGATGGGTTTCCTCGTGCTGCGCGGGGCCGGCCATCGCGCTAGTCCTGCTCGTCGTCCTGCTCCGCCCGGAAGTCGGGAGGGTTCGGATCCCCGAGGGCGCGCCGGCTCGTCCGCCACTCCCTGATCGACTCCGACACGCGCCGCACGATCTCGGCCATGGCCGCGGCACCGCCCCAGTCGACCACATGGAGCACGATGTCCATCTGGGGCCCCATCGGAACGCCGGCTTCCGCGCGTCGGGCGCCCCGCTTCACCTGCACCCGGCCCTTCAGCTCCGGTTCGCCGTTGAGCCACGTCTCCAGGGACTTGACGTCCTTTTCCTGCACGTGCCCGGATGCGGAGATGCGCACGCTGTGCCGTAACCCGCCCTCTCCCTGCGCCATAACGAGCCATGGTGCCACGGAGTGTCGCGTTCGAGGAGTGGTCCGAATGCACAACCTTCCGCGGCCCCGTACAGAGGAGGAACGCGCGTCCTCACCCGGCCCTGAAGCGTGACGCTCCCCCGAACGCGGCACGCCCGGTGCTCCGATGCACCACACTCACGGGCACGACTCCCCGCGCGGAAGGGAACCCGTGCCCCACCACCCCGTCACGCACCTGCCCGGACGCCTCCTGGCGCTCGTCGCCGCCGTCACCCTGGCCGCCGTCTGCCTCGCCGCGGCGCCGGCCCCCGCCTCCGGGGCCGCGGCCCGCGGCCCGGTCCACGGCCCGGTCCTCGACCGGGAGTTCGCCGACCCCGACATCGTGAAGGTGGGCCGCACGTACCACGCCTACGCCACCCACGACGACGGCAGGAACGTCCAGCACGCCACCTCGGCCGACCTGACCCACTGGACGGTCGCCGCCGCCGACGCGCTGCCCGTGCTCGGGGCGTGGGCGTCCGCGGACCGCAACCAGGTGTGGGCTCCTGAGGTGTACGCCAACGGATCGGGTTTCACCCTGCACTACACCGCACAGGACCGGGCCAGCGGCCGGCAGTGCATCGGCGCCGCCCTGTCGGCGTCACCGGACGGGCCGTTCCGGCCGGCCGGGGACGGGCCCCTGATCTGCCCGGCCTCGGAGGGCGGAGCCATCGACGCCGCCGGTTACACGGAGAACGGCCGGCGGTACGTGCTGTGGAAGAACGACGGCAACTGCTGCGAAGCGGACACGTGGATCCACCTCCAGCCCGTGGCCAGGGACGGCACCCGGACGACGGGCCCGGCCGTCCGGCTGATCAAACAGGACCTGCCCTGGGAGGGCACGCTCGTCGAGGCGCCCACGCTCGTCAAACGGGGCGGCCGCTACGTGCTGCTCTACTCGGCCAACTTCTACCGCAGCGACGACTACCGGACGGGCTACGCCGTGGCGAGCAGCCTCACCGGGCCGTACGCCAAGGCCGCGACGCCGCTGATGACCACCGCCTCCTTCGGCGGCACGGTCCGCGGCCCCGGCGGCCAGGACGTGGTGACCGGCCCGGACGGCCGCGACCGCATCGTCTTCCACGGCTGGCGCAACGGCTTCGCGTACCGCGCCCTGTACGTGGCCGGCCTCGACTTCACGCACGGCCGTCCCGTGGTGCGCGGCTAGCCCGTACGTCCGGTCAGCCCCACTTCTGGTGGCGGTCGCGGTTGCAGGGCAGGGCGCGCAGCCCGGCGTCGGTGGCGTCGTCCAGGCACGCGCCCGTCGCCTTGTTCCTGAGCTCCACCGCATCGTCGGGCCACTTGGTCACCGACCAGGACTGCGGTGGTGTGGCGGGCGTCGAGCAGGCAACGGCCCGCAGCCCCGCACTGCCGTGCTCCAGGCACGCTCCTGTGGCGTGGTTCCGCAGCTGCCGCGTGCCGTCCGGGAAGGCGTGGACCGTCCAGCGCTGGTAGCTGAGCCCGTTGCAGTCGTAGGTGCGCAGTTTCTTGTCCAGGCTGTCGTCCAGGCAGGCGCCCGTGGCCCGGCTGACGAAGATGCGCGAGAGGTCGGCCGACGCCGCCTCGTGCTGCGGCGCGGCCCCCTTGCCGGCCGCCTGCGCGTACGGGGCCCCCGCGGCGTCCGGCTGGGCCGGCGGCAGGACGACCGAGGTGAGCACCGCGCCGAGGACCGCGCCGGTGAGGATTCCGGCCGTCGCGTACGCCCAGCGGCTGTGGAGGCCGGTGCGCAGCGTGCGGAGCCGGCGGCGCACGCCGGAGGCCGGTCCGTCGGACGGGCCGGCGTCCGCGGGTCGTCTGGTCTGGGTCCGGTCGGCCGCCTCCCACAGGCTCCGGTACCGCATCGGATCGGCGTCCAGAGCCCGGCAGAGGTCCTCGACCGCGGCCCACTGGGGCACCGTGCTTCCGCAGAAGTAGCGGGACAGCGACGAGTCACTGATCCGGATCTCGTCCTGCAAGGACCGCAGCGTGCGGCCGGAGCGCTGCTGGAGCGCGCGTAACGCGCTGCCAAGCCGCTGCGCCGGATCTCCTTCCGCCTTCTCACCGCCGGTCATGGCGGCTCCCTTCCTCGCGCGGCCCGCGATGTTGCCCCAGTGCCCCGTCCCTGCCCCGGGACGGGCACGTCCCAGCAGGTCAGAACCCTAGGGATCCCGACCTTGGTGAAGCAAACGGGACATTCTTGCGACGGGTGACGGACCGTCGCAGACTCAGATCACCCCGGCAACGCGGTGCGGACGGCAACGGTCGACCGGCCGCCGCACGCCCGCCGGTGGCATCCGGCGCGGGCTGCACGACGCCCCGCATTTCCCACCACACACACGGGTGATCGCCGTGCGCAGCACCCTGCTGCCGCACACCAGTTCGGCACACCCCCACCCACTGGGAGAGAACCATGTCCATGTCCACGGCCACATCCGCGACCAGGCCCACCGCCAGGCGATGGGGCATGGCGGCCCTGACCGCCTTCCTCTGCGTGGGCTCCACCGCGCTGACGGCCCTTCCGGCACCCGCGGCACAGCCCGCCGCTGCGCCGGTCGCCGCACACGCGGCGGCCCCGCACCGCACGGCCGCGGCGGCGGCGCCCGCCATCAGCCGGGCCCAGGTGCTGGCCCGGGCGAAGACCTGGCTGACCGCCAACAACGGCCGGCCCGTCCCGTACGGCCAGAAGCTGTACTGGAAGGACGGCTACCGGCAGGACTGCTCCGGATACGTCTCCATGGCCCTGCGCCTGGGGGCGCCCGGCCCCAACACCGTCACGCTCAAGAAGAGCGCCTACACCCGCCCGATCGCCATGAAGGACCTCGCCCCGGGCGACCTCGTCATCAAGGCCGACAGCGACAGCGCCGACTTCCGCCACGTCGTCATCTTCGACGGCTGGGCCAACGCCGCCCACAGCGCGTACAAGTCCTACGAGCAGGCCGGCGGAGTCGGCACGCGGTGGAAGCAGCACTCCTACGGGGTGAACGGCCGCGACGGCTACCACGCCTACCGGCCCGTCAACATCACCGGCTGACGCCGGCAGGCCCCACCGGCCCCGGTGTGCGGCGCGCGCCCTCGGTGAACCGCCGCGCACCGGGGCCCGGGGCCCCGCCCCTCCCCACCCACCTCGCCTCTTCCTGGAACAGACATGTCGTTCGTACCGCTCCGCCTCCGGAGCCCGGCCCTTCTGTCCGTCGTCGCCGTGGTCGTGTTCGTCATCGCGGCGGTGGCCTGCTGGGGCGGATGGCCGGGCACCGGCACCGGCTCGCCGCGCACCGCCCCCGGCCCGCGCCACGGCTCCACCGCTCGCGTCGAGCGGCTCCTGCACGACGCCGAGCAACTGCTCCTGCGCACCTGCATGCGCCGGGCGGGCTTCGACTACCACCCCGTACCCGGCGAGCCGGGCGCGGGTGAGCGAGCCTTCCCCTACGTGCTGGACGACCCGGACTGGGCGAGCCGGCACGGCTACGGTCGCGATCTGCAGCAGCGTCAGCGCGAACGTGCGCGGCGCGATCCCAACGGCGCGTACTTCCGGTCCCTGTCCGCACCGCGCAGGGCCCGGGCGCTCGTCGCCGCCAACGGGCCCGGTCCCCGCGGGGTGTCCGCCACCCTGCCCACCGGCGGCGCGGTGCAGCGCAGCGACCACGGATGCGTCTCGGACGCCCAGCGCAGGCTGTACGGCGACCTGAAAGCGTGGTTCCAGGCGTCGACCACCGTCCACTCCCTCGACGCGATGCGCAGGGCCCGGGTCGTGGCGGACCACCGCTATGCGCGTGACCTCGCCGCATGGGCGCAGTGCATGCGGCGCGCCGGCCACCCGTACGCGACGCCCGGTGAGGCCCGGGCAGCCGCGCTGTCCGGCACCGACCCCCTGCCGCGGGCACAGGAGAGAGCGCTCGCCCTGGCGGAGGTGCGGTGTGCCGAACGGTCCGGGCTCGCCGGGACCGCACGGGAGCTCGACGCCCGCCACGACGCGGCACTGCGCCGGCAGTACCGCAGCGCCATCGCCGAGCAGGTCCGCCTGCGGACGGAAGCGCTGCCACGAGCGCGCGCCGTCGTCGGCGACGCGGGGCGCTCCTGACGGCGTCGTCGGCGCCCCGGGCATCGCCGACACGAAAAGACCCCCCTCCGCCGCCGGTCGCACGGCCGGCGGCGGGACGGCAGACGCCGTGCCGCACCAGGCAGCACGGCCCCAACGGAAAGGGAACAAACCATGCGCAAGAACCACCTCCGCACCCTCCTGACCGGGCTGGCGGTCGCCACGGCGGCTGCGTTCGTACCGGCCGGCGCCCAGGCCGCCGGCACGTCCTCCGTCCGTGCCGAAGCACCCGCCCCCGACGGCTTCCTCTACGCCTGGGAGCACGCACACGCCGGAGGCGCCCACTGCCGCTGGAACCAGGACAACGGCAACTGGGCGGGTTGCCGCAACAAGATCTCGGACGTGTGGAACAACGGCTTCCCCGGCCGTCTGCAGGATGTCCGCCTCTTCTGGGCAACGGGCATGAACGGCTCGTGGGTGTGCTTGCACCAGGGGGAGTCGATCCCCGACCTGAACGCCGCCGGCACCGTGTTCACCGCCCCCGGCCGGGGCCAGGGGCAGCGGGTCAACGACAACGTCTCGTCGCACGACTGGGTCGACGCCTGCTGACGGGACGGGCCCCCGGCGGGGCCGGCAGCCGGGTGGCTGCCGGCCCCGCCGGCGTCGTACCGGCCGCCTCGTTGCACACCCTGGCTCCGGCCGCTTCGGCCCGCCCGGCCCGTTCAGCCCTTCATGACCGTGCTCTCCAGCAACGTCGCCGTCGCATCGATGGCGGCGGTCAGCGCCTGCGGGTCGGGGTCGATGTCGCCGAGGACGTCGTCCACGGCGCGCAGCCCCGCGCGGTCGAGGAGCGTCTTCTCGTTGGTGACCCACTGGCCCCGGGCCGCCATGACCGCGTGGGCCGCCTGGCAGGCGGCGGTGGCGATCGCGCCCGCGCATTCGGCGAGGTGTCCGCGTGCGGCGTGGGCGGCACGGGCGTAGGCGAGCGTGAGGCGGGCGTCGCCCCACCAGCGTTCGGACGCCTGCCGCTGCAGCGGTTCGGGGTAGGCGGGGCGCGGCAGCGTGCCGTGGAGGACCTGGTTGACCGCCAGTTCGGCCAGCAGGAGGTAGCTCGGAATGCCCGCCAGGTGGAACATCAGCCTCTCGACGTGGAAACGGCCCTCGGCCGCCTCGGAGAGCTGGTGTTCGACGTCGTCGAGGTCCCGGTAGTGCACGTCGACGTGCCGGCCGTCGACCTGCAGCCAGGCGCCACCGTTGAACACCCCGCCGCCCCACTCGCCGATGCCGGAGACCTCGCCCGGCCAACCGAGGGCGCGCACGCTCCCGGGGGAGAACGCTCCGCGGTAGTAGACGGCGAAGTCCCAGTCGCTGTCGGGCCCGTGCGTCCCCGTGGCGCGCGAACCGCCCAGCGCGACGGCTTCCACATGGGGCAGCCCGGCCAGGCGCGACGTGACGTGGGCGAGGAACGATGCGTCGTCGGGTGCGTGCATGGGGGTGAGCCTAGGCCCGGTCCCAGGGGGAGTGCACGGGAGTTGTGTGCCGGAGCTGCCGCGCGTACCGGCGCCTGAACGCGACGGAGGCTCACGCGTGAGCGGCGAGGGGTTCTGCCAGGCGCCGGGCCGCGGTCTCCCAGGCGAGGGTGACCGCCTGCCTGGCGTGCGCCGTGACCGCGGCCGTGTCGCCCGCCACCAGTGCGCGGGCGCCCACGTGGACGTGCAGGCGGGGGCGGCGCAGCGGTGCGGTAGCGAGCCCTGCGAGCTGCTTGGTGCGCGAGCCGGAGACGATCCGGCGGGCGCCGGCCTGGCCCAGCGGGATCACGCCGGCACCGGTCGCCCGCACCAGCCGGGACAGGCCGCTGCGGAACGGTCCGGGGGCCGCCTCGGCGGCGTCCTTGCGTTGCGGCAGGCGGCCCTCGCCGTAGATGAGGACGAGACGGCCCGCGTCGAGCGCGGCCGTGGCGGTGTCCAGCGCCTCGGCCGCGCGCCGGGTGCCGCGGTGCACGGGGATGTGCCCTTCCCTCGTCAGCAGCCGGCCGAGGGCGGGTATGCGCCACAGGCCGGCGGTGGCCATCACCACCGGGCGCACGCCGAGCCGGTGCAGGGCGGCCAGGACGACCGCCGGGTCGGCGAGGGAGGTGTGGTTCGCGACGATGACGCTCCCCGGCGCGAGGTCCGCTCCCGGGTCGGCCGTGACGGTGAGTCGGCCGAAGGCCGGTACGACGGTGGTCGCGATGCTGCTGAGCATGAACAGGTCCCCGGTCCTCGGTGCTCGGTGCTTGGTGCCGCCCGAATGTCGGTCTTCATTGTCGGGCGGCGAGGGCCCCGGGCACCTGAGTACGGCTACTCAGGCGGCGCCTGGTCACGTGGCACGGCCGGCGGGCGTTCCCGCGCCTCGGTGGTGTCTCAGGCGAGCCGGGCCTCGACGCGTCCGTGGTGGACGGCTTCGGCGAGTGCCCGGAAGTCCTGCTCGTTCCGGTCGGCATACGCCTCGGCGAACTCGGCCAGCGCCCGGTCGAAGACGTCGCCGCCGCCGAGGTAGGAGGCGATGGCGATCCGGTCGCCGGAGCGGGCGTGCGCCCGGGCCAGCGCCGCGCCGCACAGCTCGCCGAAGAGCTGCAACTGGCCGGGCGACATGGTCTCCGGGCGTGCGCTGCCCTTCCAGTCGCGCAACTGGCGGACGTAGAAGTCGCGCTGCCGTCCGTCGATGCCCGTGACGCGTTCCCAGCCGAGGAAGATGTCGCTGACGGCCTGCATCAGCCTCTGGCCGCAGACCACGCGCTGTCCTTCGTTGCGGTACGCGCTCGTCGGCACGTAGGGCGCGAGCACCGACGGGCCGGCCTCCTTGGCCTGCAGGAGCAACGGGTCGTCCTCGTCCCTGCCGAGCAGGAGGACGACCCAGCAGCGGGTGCCCACACTGCCGACGCCCACCACCTTGCGCGCCGCGTCGACCATCCGGAACCGGTTCAGGAGGTGCCGGCGGTCGGCGGAGAGCGTGTGGCCGTAGCGCTCGACGAGCAGACGCAGCCGCTCTTCGAGTTCGGCACGTCCGACGTCGGCGAGCAGTTCCTCCAGCGGAACGATCAGGGGCGGGTCGGACGTGATCCGTCGTGCGCCGTCGACGACGGTGGTGAGCTTCTCGAACGCCTGCAGGTGGTCGCGCGTGCGCGCGCTGTCCAGGGCGTGCGACAGGCGGCGGCGACCGGGCTTGTCCAGCCGGCCGCCGAACAGCGCGCGCAGGCGGTCGACGTCGGTGTGCGCGTACCACACGTCGAGGTCGCGCATCGCGGCCAAGCCGCGCATCGCCTCGCGGTACGACCGCACCGCGGCGCGGACGACGCGGCGGCGCCGCTTCGCCGGGAACGCGTTCTCGCGCCCCGCGACGGCCAGGCTCGCGGCCAGGCGTTTGACGTCCCACTCCCACGGCCCGGGCAGGGTCTCGTCGAAGTCGTTGAGGTCGAAGACCAGGTGCCGCTCGGGCGAGGCGAAGAGGCCGAAATTCAGCAGGTGGGCGTCTCCGCACAGTTGTGCCTCGATGCCCGTGCCGGGCCGGGTGCCCAGGTCCGCCGCCATGAGGGCCGCGGCTCCGCGGTAGAAGGAGAACGGCGACTGCAGCATCCTGCCGTAGCGGATCGGTACCAGCTCCGGCACTCGGTCCGCGCTCTGTCCTTCGAGGACCTCCACCGGATCGGGCCGGTCCGTCCGGGGCTCGAACGCGGCGTGGGCGCTGCGCGGGACCCGGCCACGGGCCGCCCTGCCGAGCGCTGCTCGTTCCTCCGGGCCCGGACGTGCCTCGTGCATGGTCAGGGTCTCCTCTCTCCCCTATCATCCGCCCCGTCACCGTGTGCGTGACGGCGACCGCCGAGCCGTGCCCGGCGGTGTACGAACCAGCCGCCCGCCACGAGAAGCGAGACCGCGACGAGGACGAGCAGGCCGGTGCCCCAGAAGCCGCCGGCCAGCCGCACCCCCGCCAGGGCCACCAGGGCGGCGGCCACGAGGGGCGCCACCGCCAGTGCGCAGAACCGCAGGACGGCGGCGACACCGGCCACCCTGGGCACGTGTGTGAACCGCCGCCGGTGCCTGACCCGGTCCCCGACGGCGCCCGGGGTGTAGAACTGCACGGCCTTCGCCCCGAGGCGGAGGGTGTTCTGCCGGTAGATCACCGCAAGGGCGGGCACCCAGATCAGCGGCAGCACCCATCCCACGACGAACAGCGCCGCGATCAGCGCCGTGGACGTCACCTGCTGGAGCCTGCTGCGCTTCTCGCCGCCGCCCGTGATGCCGAGGAGCTCCGCCATTCTGACGATCAGCGACCAGCGGGTGCGCCGGGGAAGCCGGCCCCGCCCGCCGGGAGGGCTGCGCTTCACGCCGGTCAGGGCCTTGCCGGCCGCTTCGGTCGAGGGGTACACGTCCTGCAGGACGAGCAGGTCGGCGACCCGTTGCTCGCTGCGGGGGTCGTGACCGGCGAGGACGGCCAGTTCCAGGACCATCCGTGCCTGGGAGAGCAGGGCCGCGACGAAGCTCACGGGCATGAGGACCATGAACGGCCCGCCCAGCACCGCGCCGTCGGCGATGGTCATGCGCGTCCCGTGGGCGATGGCGTCCCCGCGGAGCTCGTCGGCTCCGGCGAGGGGCTTGCGCTGCCTGCGGCGGGCCACGGCGGCATCGGCCCGGGGACCGAACCGCCGCACGGCGAAGAAGGCCAGTTGCTCGGGCATGTGCTGCGGGTCGGCCCAGATCATCGGGAGCAGCGCCTGGGCCTGCACCGTCACCGAGTCGTCCGGGCGGGCCGGGTGCCGCCCGCCGGTGGTGCGTCCGTCGTTCATCCGGGGCCTGCTCTCCTCGGCCGTCTCCTGCTCCCTTACGCCTCTGCCGCACCTCCCGTGCTCCCGCGTCTCCCAGTGTCGGGGCGTCGTGCGCGGAGCCCACCTCACCCGTTGCGTGTGATCGTGCCGGCCGCTCGGGGAGGCGACCATGGGCCCGGGAACACCGGTCGTCGGCTCCGGGAGGTCTCCATGGGACGGGTTGCCGGCCGCGGACGCGCAGCGCCACGCCGGTGGGCGCGCCTGGCGTTCGCCGCGGCCGTCGCCGCGGCGCTGCTCCTGCCGTCCGTGGCCGGCGTCAGCAGCGTGGCACTGGTGGGCCTGGGGCTGGCGGGGCTGGTGGTCTCGGTGGCGGCCGGGTGGTGGGCGCTGAGCCGGCGGGGCGTGGTGCGGGGTGCCGCCGTGGTGCTGGCGGTGGCCGCACCGGTGATGGTGGTCGTGTCCTACGTCGCGGCGCGGCTGCTGTGGCTCGTCGTCGTCTGCGGTGCGTTGTGGGTGGTGGCGGCGGCCGCGGGCCGGGCGGCGCTGAGGGCGGACGCCGCCCCGGCGCCTCCCCCCGGCCGTCCGGCCCCGCCTCCCCGATGCCCCTGTCTGCTCATGAACCCGCGATCAGGAGGCGGGAAGGTGGTGGAGTTCGGCCTGCGGGAGAAGGCGGAGGCGCTGGGTGCGCGCGTCCTCCTGCTCGATCCCGCCCGCTTCCCCGACGTCGCCGCGCTGGCCCACGAGGCCGTGGACGAGGGCGCGGACCTGCTGGGGGTGGCCGGCGGCGACGGAACGCAGGCGCTGGTCGCGGGCGTGGCGGCCGAACGGGGCGTGCCGTTCGTGGTGGTCCCGGCCGGCACGCGCAACCACTTCGCCCTGGACCTGGGGCTCGACCGGGACGACCCGTCACGGAGTCTCGAAGCCCTCACCGACGGCGTGGAGTTCCGGGTGGACCTGGGGCGGGCGGGAGGCCGGGTCTTCGTCAACAACGCGTCGTTCGGCGCGTACGCGGAGGTCGTGCAGAGCCCGGCGTACCGCGACGACAAGGTGCGCACCGTGATGAAGCTGCTGCCCGACGTCCTGACGCATCACCGTGGTCCCCGGTTGACGGTGACCGCCGGGACCGTCGGCGTGGACGCGCCGCAGGCCGTGCTGGTCAGCAACAACCCGTACCGGGTCGGCGACCGTGCGGGGCTGGGGCGGCGGGACCGGCTCGACGGCGGTGTGCTGGGTCTGGTCAGCGTCAGCGCGGACAGCGCCGTCCAGGCGGCCGAGCTGCTGCGCGGGCGGCGCGCGCCGGGCCTGATCTCGCTGGCCGTGCCGGAGGTCGTCGTGGGCGCCGACCTGCCGGAGGTGCGGGTCGGCATCGACGGTGAGGCGCAGACGCTTCCCGCGCCGGTGCTCTGCACGATCGAGCCCTCGGCCCTGCGGGTGCGGGTGCCGCGGAACCGCCCGGGTGTCCCGGCGGCGCGGCCGCGCCTGGACTGGCGGCGCCTGTGGCATCTCGCCTTCTCCGCGCGAGGCCGTCCCGCCGGCCCGGCTTCATCGGTCGTCGGCTGATCCGCGGGCGAGGGCGGACTGGACGGCGCCGACGACGACGTGGGCGGCGACGCCGACGAGCAGGATGTCGCCCACCATCTGCGCCATGGTGGCGATCCGTGCCGGTTCGGTGTGGGGGGTGATGTCGCCGAAACCGACGGTACTGAAGACCGTGAGGGTGAAGTACAGGGCATCGGTCCTGCTGAGCGGTTCGGCGAAACTGCCCGGTCCGGACTGGTCCACGAGGTAGTAGGTGGCCGCGAAGAGCAGCAGGAACAACGGCACCGTGGTCGCCAGTGCCTCGACGGCCCGCAGGCGGGGCCGGGAGGACCGCAGGATGGACCGGATCTGCCAGGTGAAGAGGGCCGCGACGGCGGCCAGGCCCAGGACGAGGCCGACGGCGGCGCTGCCCTCGAAGCGCTGGTTCAGCGGCAGCAGGTAGTAGGCGAGGACGAGCACGGTCGCGCTGGCGACGGGCCGGAGGACGGCGCTCATCCGGCGGCCGCCCCCGCCGGCTTTCCCCGCTTCACCAGCCGTTCGGCCGGCAGATGACGAGTGAACGGGAAGGCGAGGAGGGGGACGGCGGCCGCGGCCAGGATCGCGGCCTTGAGGCTGTCGAGCTGTGCGGTGGCGTACGAGTCCACGACCGCGTCCACTTCGTACGACGGCAGCGAGGCGTGCTCGGCTGCGGCGCGCACCTGGTCCGTGCTCACGAAGCTGACGCCCGCCTCCATGGCGATGCCGGCCTGCCGGCGCACGTCGTCGGAGATCTTCGGGTTGTTGTCGATCTGCGTGGTGAAGGCGTGGACCAGCGCACCGATCAGCAGCGAGCCGATGAGTGCCGTGCCCAGGGACGAGCCGAGGTTCTGGGCGGTGTACTGCAGGCCCCCCACCTCGCTGCGTGCCTTCTCCCCGACGCTGGACTGCGCGATGTTGCCCAGCTGGGAGGCGAGCAGCCCCATGCCCAGGCCGAGGACGGCCATCGCCAGGCCGAAGGAGAGGTTGTCGATGTGCGGTTCGATGGTGGACAGCAGCCACACGGCCGCCACGAGAAGGACGAGGAGGCCGCATCGCACCACGGTGCGGGGCGTGGCGATCCGGGCGAGCAGCGGGCCGGTCATCGCGGACACCAGCATCGTCAGGGACACGGGCAACAGCCGCAGTCCGGTCTGGAAGGCGTCGAGGCCCTGCACGATCTGGAGGTACAGCGGGATGACGAAGAACAGGCCGAGCAGGATCAGGTTTTGGCAGAGCAGCATGGTCAGGCCCGCGCGCAGCGGTGGCACGGCGAACAGCGACAGGTCCACCAGGGGTTCGCGCTCCCGTGCCTGCTGTCGGCGTTCCCAGGCGCAGAACGACCACAGGAGAGCGGCTCCCGCGGCGATGACGAACACGGTCGGGGAGAAGCCGAAGACGGTGAAGGGCGGGTTGCGGGGCCTGAGCCATCCCCAGGAGCTGCTCTGCAGGACGCCCAGGACGACGAGCGCGAGCCCGGCCGCGGACAGCGCGACGCCTCCGACGTCCAGTCTGGTCCTGGGGCCGGGCGGGACGTCCGGGACCCAGCGGACGGCGCACAGCATGGCGACGACGAGCACGACCTCGCCGGCGAAGACCAGCCGCCACGTCAGATAGGTCGTCACCCAGCCGCCGAGCAGCGGCCCGACCGCGATGCCGGCGCCGGCGAGCCCTCCGATGACGCCGTAGGCGACCGACCGGTCCCGGCCGCGGTACGCACCGGCGACGAGCGCCGCCAGCGCGGGGAGGACGAGGGTGGCGCCGAGTCCCTCGATCACCGACCAGCCGAGGGCCAGCACCCACAGCGAGGGCGCCACCGAGGTGAGGGCCGATCCGACGCCGTACACGACCAGTCCGACGGCGAAGGTCCGGCGTCGCCCGAAGGCGTCGCCCAGCTTGCCGCCCGTGACCATGAAGGCGGCCATGACCAGGGTGTAGAAGGTGATGACGCCCTGGATCGCGGTGACCTCGGTGTGGAAGTCCTCGACGAGCCGGCTGATCGACACGTTCATGACCGAGGTGTCGAGCACCATCAGGAACTGGGCCGTCCCGAGGACGATCAGGGCCCGCCATCGTTTCACGCCTGCACCTCTCCACGTCCCGGTGCGCCTCGGCGGTGCGCGAGCGGCCGCATGATCGCACCCTAGAGGCGCTCGGGGACCGGCCGGTGTCATTGACTGCGGGCGTGTCGGCGCCTGCGGGCGCGTGGTCCGGTCCGGGGAGCCGGACCGGCAGCGTGTGCGATCACCCGTGGGAGGTGATGGAGTGGGAGACAGGCGGTTCACGAGACGGCCCCGAGACGGTCCGGCTCCGCACCGTGGAGCACTGCAGGGCCCAGGGCCGCGGTTCCCTGCCACGGTGGTGATCGGATGCCTCCGACCGGACTCCTGCTTCCCGGCGACGGCCAGCGGACGCGGCTGGCCTGGTCCGGTGACCCCCTGCTGGACGCCAAGCTCTCCGTACCCGCTGGGCTGCGCACCCATGTGCCCAGGAAGCGGCTGCTGGACAGGCTCGGCGAAGGCGTCGGGAGCGGGCCGCTGACTCTGCTCACCGGTCCGGCGGGGACGGGGAAGACGACCCTGGCCGCGTCCTGGACGCGTTCCGGCGCACCGCCCGGGCCGGTGGCCTGGCTGACGCTGGACGCGCACGACAGCGCACCGGGCGTCTTCTGGAGCTACGTGGTCGAAGCCCTGCGGCGCGCCCTGCCCCGGCTGCCCGAGGGGATCCGCATGCCCGGCTGCCCCGGCAGCGTCGGCGCGTCCCTGCTGACGCGGCTCGCCGCGGCGACGGAGCAGCTGCCCGGGCCCGTGGTCCTGGTGCTCGACGGCTTCGAGAAGGTGGCGGGGCGGCGCGTGCCGGCGGGCCTGGAATTCCTCCTCGCCCACGCGGGCCCCCTGTTGCGGCTGGTCGTGGCCGGGCGGGCGGACCCCCTGCTGCCGCTGCACCGCTACCGGGCCGAGGACCGGCTGACGGAGATACGCGGCGCCGACCTCGCCTTCACCCCGCACGAGACGGCCGTGCTGCTGCGGCGGCACGACCTGGCGCCGGGGGACGACGTCGTCCGTGCCCTCACGCAGCACACCGAGGGCTGGGCCGCCGGGCTGCGCCTGTGCGCCCTGGCCCTGCGGCGGACGGGCGATCCCGGCGGCTTCACCCGCTCCTTCACCACGTCCGAACAGGCCGTTGCCGACTACCTGCTCACCGAGGTGCTCGACGCGCAGCCCGCGGCCGACAGGGAGCTGCTGCTGCGCACCAGCGTCCTCGACCGCGTCCACCCCGACCTGGCGAACGTGCTGACCGGGCGCCGGGACGCCGAGGCGGTGCTGGCACGGCTGGCCCGTGAGAACGCCTTCGTCGAGCCGGTCCCCGGCACGGCCTGGTGCCGCGTCCACCCGCTGTTCGCCCAGGTGCTGCGGACCCGGCTGCGGATGGGGCACCCCGGCCTCGTCCCCCGGCTCCACGCCCGTGCCGCCCACTGGCTGGCCGACGCCGGACACACCACCGAAGCGATCGAGCACGCGGCGGAGGCCGGGAACTGGGCCTACGGCGCCTCCGAGGCCGTCCACCGGCTGCTGGCCGCAGCCATGCCCGCCGGGCCACGCACCGATCGCATCGAACGGACGTTCTCGTCGATGCCGGGCAGCGTGCCCGGAGCGGAGCCCGCGCTGGTGGCGGCCGCGTGCCGGCTGTCGCAGCACGACCGGGCGGGATGCCGCAGGCATCTCGACGAGGCCGGAGAACACCTGCGTCTCCGGCAGTCCGAGCCGGAGCCCGCGGTCCTGCTCACCCACGCGCTGCTGCGCCTGCTGTGCGGTCCGCACGACGGCGGCACGCCTCCGGAAACGGCCGGGGAAACGGCCGCCGCCGCTGCGGAACTCATGCGGAGGCTCCCGGCCGAACGGCTTCGCGAGCGCCCCGAGATCGAGGCCCTGCGGCTGCAGGGGCTCGCCCGGGCGTACCTGGTGGGGGGCCGCCTCGCCGAGGCCCGCCGCGCCTTCGCCGAAGCCGTCGACGCCTGCACGGCGGACGAGACGCTCCTGATACGGCACGCGTGCCTGGGAGCGCTCGCCCTGGCCGAGAGCACCGAGGGCGCCCTGGCCTCGGCGGAGGACCACGCCCTCCGCTCGCTGACGATCGCCGACCAGCACGGGGTCGTCCCGGACCACCGGTCCGGAGCCGGATATCTGGCACTGGCCGCCGTGGCGTTCGAACAGGGCGACGACGAGGCCGCCGGACGGCGCCTCGACGAGGCGGCTGCCTGCCCCGACACCGCAGCGGACCTCGTGCTGAGCACCGAGAGCCGCATCCTGCGGTCCCGCCTGGAGCTCACGCGCGGCCGCTGGGAGGCGGCCCTCACGGCCCTCACGCCCCTCCCCCACCGGAAGCCCGACGGCGCCGGGCCCTGGCCGGGCCGGCGCCTCGCGCTCGCCCGCGCCGGCATCGCGCTCGCCCGGGGCGATCACCAAGCAGCCGTCGCGGCCCTGCACGAGACCGACGGCGACGGCCCGGCCCCCCTCGTCGCCCTGGCCCGCGCCCACACCGCCGCCGGCCGCACCGAACGCGCACGGCGCCTCCTGGCCCGCGCGAGCCGCTCGCCGGAGCTGGGCCTGGCCGACCACGTCGGCATTCAGCTGCTGGGCGCCCACGCGGCGGTGCTGGACGGTCACCCGGAGACCGCCCGTCGCCTGCTCGGGCAGGCGCTGGACACGGCCCGGCCCGAGCGGCTGCGCCGTCCCTTCGCCGACGCCGGTCCGTGGCTGCGGCACCTGCTGAACGAGCCGGACGGCCCCGGGCCCGCACCGTCCGCGAGCGCCTGGCTCACCGCACGGGGGGACGGGGCCGGCGTGCCGGGCGTCGTCCAGCCGCTCAGCAGCCGGGAACGCGACGTGCTCGCGGGCGTGCAGCAGATGATGTCCGCCGACGAGATCGCCGCAGAACTCAACCTCTCGGTCAACACCGTGAAGACCCACCTGAAGAGCGTCTACCGCAAACTCTGCGTGACCCGGCGACGTGATGCCGTGGAACGGGCCAAGGCGCTGCACATCCTCTGACGTCTCCGTGGTCTCCGGGTGGCCTTCCCACCTGTTGCGGGTGGTGCCGGATGCCGCATGGTCCGCGCACGCTGGTCCCCGTGAAGACGTTCCCGACCCGGGATCGGAAACGGGACATGCGCTACGAATTCCGCGTGACCGGCAGCGTCTCCCGGCTGCTGGCGGAGGCGTTCCCGGAGCTGAGAACGGAACCGGCGCCCCGGCAGACGCTGTTCTTCGGCCCGGTCATGGACGAGGCCCATCTCTACGGGCTTCTCGCCCGCTTCCAGGACCTCGGACTGCGCGTCGAGGAAATCCGCCGGCTGCCGGAATGACCGCGCCTTCGGAGTGCCTCCCCGGTGCGGGGAGCCCGGCCGAGAAGGGAGCAGGACATGAGCCCGACCGGTGCCGCCGGCCCCCAGGGCCCCGGACCGCCGCCCGGCGACCGCCCGCTGACCCCCGACGAGCGCAACGACTATGTGCGCCTGCGCAACCGCGAGGCCATGCGCCACCGGAAACTGCGCTACGCGGCGACGTCCGTGCTGCTCGTCCTCGCGTTCGTCCTCTCGCCGCTCGCCGTGGTCGCCACCTGGGCCGACAGCCAGGTCTCGGACACCGACCGCTACGTCCAGACCGTCGCCCCCCTCGCCAGGGACCCGGCGGTGCAGAACGCCGTGAACGACCGGCTGACCAAGCGGGTCGTCGACAACGTCGACGTCAACGGCATCACGGACGCGCTCAGCAACGCCCTCAGCAAGGCCAGTGCGCCGCCGGGCGTCGTGGACAAGTCCCACCTCCTCGCCGGCCCGTTGAAGAACGCGCTCACCACGGCCGTCCACAACGTGGTCGGGAAGGTCGTGACGAGCGACCAGTTCGCGCAGCTGTGGGACGAGGCGAACCGGCGGGCTCACGCCGCCATCGTCAAGACCCTCACCGGTGAGGGGAACAGCGCGGTGCAGGCCAAGGGCGACGCCGTCGTCCTCGACCTCGGCACCGTCGTGGACAAGGTCAAGCAGAAGCTGGTCGAGGAGGGCTACGAGAAGGCCGCGAACATCCCCGACGTCGACAAGACGATCACTCTGTTCCGGACCGACAAGCTCGACGACGCACAGAGCGGCATGCGTCTGCTCTCCGTGGTCGGCACCTGGCTTCCCGTGACCGTCATCGCCCTGGCCGCCCTCGCCGTGTGGGCGTCGCCCTCGCACCGGGTCGCCCTCATCTGCGCAGCCGTCGGCATCGCCGTCATGATGCTGGTGCTGCTCGTGGGGCTCGTCGTGGCACGGCGGATCTATCTGGACTCCGTCCCGCCCACGGCCCTGCCCACGGACGCGGCCACCGCGGTCTACGACACCTTCGTGCGCTTCCTGCGCAACGGCACGCGCACGGTCCTCGTCACCGCCGTCGTCGTCGCGCTGGCCGGATACCTCTACGGTCCCGGACGCGGCGCCCGGTTCGTCCGCTCGGTCAGCGGCCGGGCCACCGGGGCCACCGGCCGGGCGATGGCCCGCTCCGGCCTGCGCACCGGCGCCACCGGGCACTGGCTGGAGACCCATCGCCGCTGGACGACCGGCATCGTCATCGCGGCCGCGGCGGTGACCCTGATGCTCTGGAACTACCCCACCGTCGCCTGCGTGGCCCTGGTCCTCGGCATCACCCTCCTGGTCCTGGCCGTCCTCGCGATCCTCGGCGCCGCCTCCACCACACACCGTGCGGCACCCCGGCCGTGAGGCGCGGCCGGGCCGGCCCCCGCCGATCACCCACTGCGTGTGAGGCCGCACGGCCACCGCGCACGCACGATGGGACTGCAGGAAACCGAAGCTGCCAAGAAGAAGGCGGACGACATGAGCGGACCCCTCCCCCTGGCCTACGACTACCCGCTGCTCGGTGCGTTCTGGACCATCATCTGGATATTGCTGTGGGTGCTGTGGGTCATCCTCCTGTTCCGGGTGATCGGCGACATCTTCCGCGACGACTCCCTGAGCGGCTGGGCCAAGACCGGCTGGCTGATCCTCACGATCGTGCTGCCCTTCCTCGGTGTGTTCGTCTACGTCCTCGCCAGGGGCCGCAGCATGGGGGCGCGCGAACGCCGGCACATGCAGGCCCAGCAGCAGGCGTTCGATCAGTACATCCGTGACGCGGCCGGCAGTTCCGGCCAGCGGAGTGCGGCCGACGAACTCATGAAGCTGTCCGAGGTACGCGCCAGAGGCGACATCTCGGAAGAGGAATTCCAGCGGGCGAAGGAGAAGATCCTGCACTGAGAACACCCGGACTCCCAGCCAGAGCCTCACCCCACGGGACAACGAGGCACAGGACAAAGGAGAGGAACGATGTCGTCGTCACTGCACCCCCACTCCGAGAGGACCGCCGCGGCCGCCGCAGGACTGACCGTCTTCGCAGCAGTGATGCTGCTGATCACGGGATTCCTCGACATATTCCGCGGCATCTCGGCCATAGTCCGCGACGCCGTGTACCTCAGCACGCCCGACTACATCTACAAGTTCAGCGTGGCGGGCTGGGGCTGGGTGCACCTCTTCCTCGGAATCGCGGCCTTGATGGTGGGCATCGGCCTCTTCAAGGTCTCGACCTGGGCGAGAGTGCTGGGCATAGCCATCGCGGCACTCCTGCTGATCGCCAACTTCCTCTTCATCCCCTACTACCCGCTGTGGTCGATCATCGTCATAGCCCTGTGCGCCTTCGTCATCTGGGCTCTGTGCGTCGTCCGCCAGGACGAGTGACACCGCACCGCGAGTGACACGCGCCCCCTCCCCTCCGGCGTGGTCCGCCCTCCGATGGACGGCGGGACCGGACCACGCCGGAGATCATGCAGTGACCGCAGGGGGGCGGCCTCAGCGGGCCGGGGCTGGTGTTCAGGGAGGCGATTCCCCGCGGTGGCCCCATCCGAGGACGCTCGGCTCGGACGGGTGCTTGTAGACCTCGTCCGCCGGCTTTTCCCGGTCCTTCCCGGCCTGTGCCGCCTTCTGCTGCTCTTCGCGCTTGTCCTCGGCGGCATGGGTTTGCCTGTGCTTCCTTCTCGGCAATCCGACCATGACGGATCCCCTCTCTCGCATCTGTCGAATGCAGCCTCTCTTTCAGGTTCACACGGGGAAACGAGGCACGCATGAGCGAGGGCAGCGCATGAGCGACGGCCACGACCGGATGCCCGAAGCAACGAGTGGAACCCGGGGGACACACGGAGGAGCCTGGAGACATGGGGTCGCTCCTGCGCTCAGCTCCCCGGAGGGGGCCGAGTGCCTACAACCGGGGCCTCTTCCGGCTGGGACAGTGCGTGCCGTTCGCCATCGCCGTGCTGGTGGTGGTCATCGAGTTCACGCCCGCGCACTTCCTGTACACCGGCCCCCTCCTCACGGCGACGCCCGCGCTGGCGGCGGTGACGATGGGCCCCCGGGGCACCCTCGCCGCGGTCGCCGTCGCCGTGGCCGTCAGCGTGGCCACCGCCACCTACAACGACGCCTGGGGCACCCAGCAGGTCTACACCAACTTCCTGGCCCTCTTCCTGGTGTCCCTGGCCGGCTACACGTCGAGCAGCGCCGTGCAGACGCGCCGGCAGAGCGAACTGGACCAGGTCCGCCGGATCGCCGAGGCCGCACAGGAGGTCATCCTGCGTCCCGCACCCGCGCGGCTGGGCACGTTCCGCGCCGCCGGCATGTACCTCGCGGCCGAGGAGGGGGCGCAGATCGGCGGTGACCTGTACGAGGTCCTGGAGACCCGGTACGGGGTCCGGATGATCGTGGGCGACGTCCGGGGCAAGGGGCTGCCGGCCGTGCGGGCGGCCGCGGCGGTGCTGGGCGCCTTCCGCGAGGCCGCGCAGTACGAGGAGGACCTCGTGGAGGTGATGAACCACTGCACGGCCGCGCTGCGCCGGGAGACCGCCGTACCGGGGGCGTTCGACCAGGTCGCGCTGCTGGAGGGGTTCGTCACCGCTCTCGTGGCCCAGGTGCCGGACGACGGGCACGTGGTCGAGGTCGTCAACCGCGGCCACCCGTCCCCGCTGGTGCTGCGCCGGGGCACGGTGCACGCCCTGGTCCCGGCCGAGACCCTGCCGCCCCTGTGGCTGGAGGACTTCGCCGCGAGCCTTCCGTCCACGGCCGAGCGTCACCCCTTCGCACCCGGCGACCGCCTGCTGCTCTACACCGACGGCGTGATCGAGGCCCGCGATCGTGACGACGCGTTCTTCCCCCTGCCCGAGGCCATGGAAGAGGCCGCCAGGAAGGAGAACGCCGCAGGGCGGTGTTCCGGAGCTCCCCGGGACTTCCTGGAGGACCTGCACGCGGCACTGCTCGGGCACACGGGGGGCCACTTGACGGACGACGCGGCGATGCTCCTCGTCGAATGGGCCGACGCAGCAGACGCGCCGTAGCCGCGGCCGCCGGTCCGGACGCTACATGCTCTTCGTCCGTGCCAGGAACAGGCTGCTGACCACGCGCACCGTCCCGCCGCCGGCGTCGCCCGCGATCCGGGCCATGTCCGCGAGGAGGGGTTCCCGCACCGTCTTCCCCATCACCCTGTAGCCGCCGTACGAGGCCATCAGCTCGGCGATCCCGCATCCCGGGCGCTCGTGCTCGGTCTCGTACAGGCGGTGGTCCATGTCGGTGAAGCCGCCGTCCGCCTCCATCTCCCGCCACTGCCGGGCCTCGAAGCCGCGACGGGCCGGGCGCGGGCGAGGGTCGAGGAGCGTGTGTTCGGGAACCTCCACTCCGTGCCGGGCATGGGCGGCGGTCAGCCGGTGCGCCAGCTGCCCGTCGTCAAGGAACCAGTGGTTCCAGAAGAGGGCGAGGGCACCTCCCGGCCGCAGTGCGGACCTCGCCCGTGCCCAGCGCACCGCCGGGTCGACCCAGTGCCACGCCTGGGCGCAGTACAGCAGGCCGTACCGCCGCCCGCCCGGGTCCCACGTCTCGAAGTCGGCGACCTCGACGGCAACGCCCGGCGTCCCCGCACAGGTGCGGCGCAGGACCCGGGCCATGCGTGCGTCCGGCTCGACGCACGTCACGGGCATTCCTCGCGTCGCGAAGGCCCGCGTGGCCTTTCCGGTGCCGGCGCCGACCTCCAGGGCGGGTGCGTCGGCGGGGGCGGCGAAGTCCAGGACGTCGTCGACCAGTTGTGCCGGATAGCCCGGCCGGGCCGCGTCGTACTGATCGGCGTCGTCGCCGAAGGCGTGGCGGCGTTGTCCGGTCCCGTCCGTCATGGATCCACGGTACGCGGCGCCCTCCGCCGGACGGGCCCGTACCGACCCCTCGGTCCGGTGCAGGCCACGGCTGCCGCTCGACCGGGCCGCCGCCGCGCCGGGCGGGCTGCCCGGCGCGGCGGCGGGGCCGTCACCTCATGCGTGCGGCGAACGGTCCGCCGCGGCTGCGGCGCCCGCTGCCAGGGCGGCCCGCTTCACCGCGTCGGCGACCGCGGTCGTGGCCTTCGGGTTGAAGACGCTGGGGATGATGTAGTTCGCGTTGAGCTCGTCCTCGGCGACCACATCGGCGAGCGCCCGGGCCGCGGCCAGCATCATGTCCGTGTTCACCGTCCGCGACTGCGCGTCCAGCAGGCCACGGAAGACGCCGGGGAAGACCAGCACGTTGT